>DATKEI010000246.1:0-10852 GCA_035544455.1 Binatia bacterium
GCGAGCGCGGTGTGGCCCTCGATGGTGATGTGGTTGTTGTCGTAGATCCAGCACAGGTTGGACAGCTTGAGGTGCCCGGCCAGCGAGGCGGCCTCCCCCGAGATGCCCTCCATCATGCAGCCGTCCCCGGCGAGGGCATAGACGTCGTGGTCGAACATCTCGAAGCCGGGCCGGTTGAAGTACCGGGCCATCCAGCGCCCGGCGATGGCCATGCCCACGCTGGTGGCCACCCCCTGCCCGAGGGGGCCGGTGGTGGTCTCCACGCCCGAGGTCCACCGGTATTCGGGGTGGCCCGGGCACTTCGAGTCGAGCTGGCGGAAGTGCTTGATGTCGTCCAGCGAGACCGACAGCTCGCCGAGGCGTTCGTACTGCGGGTTCACCGCCTTGACCCCGGTCAGGTGCAGGAGGGCATAGAGCAGGGTCGAGGCGTGGCCGGCCGAGAGCACGAAGCGGTCGCGATTCGGCCAGATCGGGTCTTCGGGGTCGAATCGCAGGAAGCGCTGCCACAGACAGTAGACCACCGGCGCCATGGCCATGGGCGTCCCCGGGTGGCCGGAGTTGGCCTGTTGCACGGCGTCGATGCAGAGGGTGCGGATGGTGTTGACGCAGAGCTGATCGATCGACTGGGTGGTCATCGTCGCGGCTCCCTCCCACACGTGGTTGCTGGTCGGACGGCATGGGGGAGGCCACGGCCCGCGGGCGGCGGGCTCACGGCGCGGGCGGCGACCCGCCGGCCGCCGGGGCCAGATGGTCGGAGCGGCCGGGCGGGCCAGGCCACCGCCGATCTCCCCGATCGGCGTCGCCAGCCGGGCCGCGCGGGCTCAGGGCGCGGACGACGAGCCACGCGGCAGGGATGAGGAACGCGATCGACCCGGGGATCCACATGAGCACGCCGGCCGCCGCCTGATCGCGGAGGGCCGCGATGCCCCAGGGTCTCGCCACCTCGGCGTAGGCGGGATAGACGACGCGGTCGCTGAAGGTGAGCCACGCCGACAGCAGGGTGTTCTGCACGTCGGCGAGGAGCAGGGCGACCACCAGCGCCCAGCCCGGACCCGCGGCCCGAGCCGGCCACGGGGAGAGGATCATCCACCAGAACAGGAGGCCGGAGGCGAGGAAGCACGCGTGCTGGACATGGTGCCACGCCTCCGAGGCGAGCGCGCCCTGGTACGGCCCGGGCAGGTGCCAGACCACAGCCCCGCCCGTGAAGGCCAGCCAGGCCACCGCGGGGTGCGCGAGCCCCCGGACGAGCGCGCGAAGCTGCGGCGCCCGCAGCGCGGGACCGACCCAGCTGATGACCACCCGGCGCGGCAGCCCCCGGAGCACGGGGACGAGGGGCGCCCCGAGCCAGAGGAGCGGCGGCGCCACCATGAGCAGGAGCAGGTGCTGCACCATGTGCGCCATGAGCAACGAACCGGCGAGGCCGTGCAGCGGGGATTCGAGGGCGAGGGCAACGGCTCCGACTCCGGCGAGGAACGCGGCCAGCCGGGAGCCGCCGAACCGGTGCGGCGCGCGCCGGTGGAGCTGCCACCAGCCGCGCAGGTAGAGCGCGGTCGCGGCGGCAAGAGGCGCCACCACCCAGGGGTCGGCACTCCAGGCGGCGAGGGTCCCGGGATCGGCGATCGGACCGGGAACCGGATGGGCCATGTCGGGCGACGGCGCCGTCGGGCGCTCAGCGCGTGGGCGGAACGGGATCCACCGGCGGCCGCGCCGGCGGCTCCCCGGCGGGCCGCATCGTCTGCATGAACGCCACCAGCGCCGTCACCTCGGCCGGGCTCAGGTTCTTGCCGTAGGCCGGCATGTTACCCCCGCCCTGGAGCACCTGGTGGATGAGCTGGTCTCGCGTCATCCGCGTGGCCACGTCGTCGAGGGCGGGCCCGCGGAGCCCGCCTTCCCCGCCCAGGCTGTGGCAGTTGCGGCACTGCTTGTTCTGCAGCACGAGGGCGCCTTGCAGCTCGAGAGGAGTGCGGCCGAGCACATAGGCCACGGGGGTGGGCAGCCCGCTCCAGGCGTTCATCACCGGTGACCACGGGGCCTTCACCCCGAGGCCGGCCAGCGTCGTCACGATGAGGACGATCAGGATCACGGCCAGCACCGACACGGGGCGCCGGCGCCAGCTCTTCTCGCCGGTTCCGGCGACAAACGGCAGGATGAGCAGCAGGCCGATGGCCAGGGGCGGGCCGGCCAGGAGCAGGACGGTCTCGGTCCAGGGGGGCAGGAGGGCGAAGAGGGCGAAGAGCGACAGGAAGTAGAAGTCGGGCCGGGGCACGGTGTCGATGATGGTGGGATCCGGCACGCCGCGGGGCCCGTGCGGGCCGAAGACGGCGGCGGCGGCCAGCACGGCGAGGATCACCACCGCCATCCCGATCATGTCCTTGCGGGCCGCCACCGGGAAGAACGGCACGCCGTCCCGGTGCACCTCCTCTTCGTACCGCTGGCGGTACGTGTCGCGATCGACCGCGCGCCCCGGCATCGGCCACTCGTTGATCCCCAGGCGGAGCACCAGCCAGAGATGAAGGCCGATCAGGCCGATCAGGATGCCGGGGATCAGGAACACGTGCACGGAGAAGAAGCGCGACAGCGTGCGCCCGGCGATGATGGGGCCGCCGAGCAGCGCGTGCACCACCGCCTCGCCGATCACCGGCGAGCGCGCGGCGATGGAGGCGCCGATCCCGAGCCCCCAGTACGCGTCCTGGTCCCAGCGCAGGATCTGGCCGGTGAAGGCCATGCCGAGCGTGCACGCGAAGAGCAGCACTCCGACGATCCAGGTGAGCTCGCGCGGGTACTTGTGGGCGCCGAACAGGAACACCTGGATCATGTGGAGGGTCATCACCATGACCATCGCGTTCGATCCCCAGAAGTGCACGGCGCGCAGGTACCAGCCGAAGGGCGCCTGGTAGTTCAGGTACTCGAGGCTCTGATACGCCTGGTCGGCCGCGGGCACGTAGACGAGCGCGAGACAGATGCCGGTGGCGATCTGCAACATGAACAGGGCCAGGGTGGCGCTGCCGAACACGTACCACCAGCTCGCGGTGCTCCGCGGGACGGCGTGGGTCAGAGCGGGGGCGAGGGCGGCGCCGATCCCCGCCCGCTCCTCGATCCACCGCGCCGCCGGGCCGAGAAGCTTCACGCCGGCTCCGACAGGGTGGGAATCTCGCCGCCGCGCACCCAGAGCTGCCCGTCCCGCACCCGGTACTCGTACTCGAAGAGGCCGCGCGGGGGCGGCCCGGACGCGCGCGAGCCGTCCTCGTAGTACGCGCCGCCGTGGCACGGACACATGAACAGACGGGACTGCGGGAACCATCGCACGGGACAGCCGAGATGCGCGCAGTTGACGGCGAACACCTGGAACTTCTCGTCCGGGAGCCGCCGGACCCAGCACGCCACCTTGGCCGTCGGCCCGTCCCAGGCCACGCGGAAGGGGTTCTCGTACACGGCGAAGCGCGTCTCGCCCTCGGGGAAGTCCCCGACCGGCCCGAGCGCGATCCAGGCCTGGGCCCCCGCGCGCCGCACGGGACCGAGGATGTAGCCGACCACGGGGATCGCCACCAGCACCCCGGCGATGGCGTTGAGCGCGAGCCCGAGCCTGAACAGGAACCCGCGCCGTGTCGACGACGGAGACGGGGGCGGCAGCATCGACTCGTGTCCTGCGCACATGGCTCAGTCCTCTCGTGCTGATCGATCGCGGCGGGCACGCAGCGCCGTCACGAGCGCGGCCCGGCGGCGGCGTCGAGGGCGGGCCGGCCCGGCACCGGCCGCCGCTGCCCGGCCAGCCACGCCACGACGTCGGAGATCTGTTGCGGCATCAGGGGCTGGCCGGGTACGTCTCCCCGCCAGTCGGGCTTGCCCAGATCCGGCCGCCCCGCGATCACGGTGGTCCGCAGGTGCTGGTCGCTGACCAGGGCCAGGTAGGTCGGGTCCGCGACGGGCCCGCCGGGCGCCGCGCCCGTGCCCTCGGCCCCGTGGCAGCGCGCGCACGCCGCAGCGAACACGGCGGCCCCGCGGGCGACATCTGCCGGCGCCTCCCCGGCCGCGCTCGCCTCGTAGGGCGGCAGTGCCACGCCCTTGACCGCATCCGGCCGGCCCCACTGGGCCCGGATGCCCCTGGCGATGGCGTCGACCTGAGCGGCGGTGAGCTCTCCCCCGGCCGCCTGGAGGTACGCCGGCATCAGCGTGCCCGGCACTCCTTCCGCGATGATCTTCCGGAGCCGGTCCGGAGGCACCAGGGCAACGTACACGGGATCGTTGAGCGGGCGGGCGGCGCCAAGCCGGCCGTCGGCGCCGTGGCAGCCGGCGCAGTTCGCGGCGTACAGCGTCGGGAAGGCCAGCACGTCAGCGCGGGCAAGCTCCCGCGCGTCCGGTCGCGGGCGGCCGGGGAGGCCATCGCAGCCCGCCAGCGCCGCGGCGAGGAGCAACCACACCGCCGGCCGTCTCACCGCCGCCGTCCCCGCGGCCGCTCCATCCCGGTCCCGGCCACCCCCGCCCGCGCGGCGAGCGGCCAGGTCTGCAGGGTGGCGATGGGTTGCGCGCGGCCGACCACGTACCCGGCAGCGAGGCCGAAGGCGATCTGGGAGGCGATGAACCATGTCCAGTCCACCCGCTGGTGGAGGGCGGGATTGACGACACCGAGCACCGCCCACACGAGCCCGGTCCACAGGATCGGGGCCACCACCCCGCCCCACAGCACGTGCCGGCGCGGGAGCATGGGCAGGATGACCGCGTACAGCAGGCCGGCCAGGACCGAGATCACGCCGTGCACGAGCACCCCGATCCCGAGGGCGGCCCCATCGAAGCGCCGCAGGGTGTCGAGGTCGGCCCGGGCCATGGCCGGCATCGCCGCGGCCGACAGCAGATTGATCGGATACCAGAGGCTGCCCTGGAAGAGGAGCCCGTAGGCGCACGCCACAACTGCCATCGCCACGCCGCCCACGAAGCCCCCCCGGATGCCCGCGGAGTACGGCTGCACCTCCACGGGGAGCCGCATGCGGTGGCCCGCCTCGCCCGCGATGAGCGGCCGCACGCCGGCCGTCGCGACCGTCACGGGCCGTGCCCGCTCCGCCACCGGCCGCATCGGGACGACCTCGACGTGCTCGCGCGGCAGCACCTCCCGCCACCAGCCGACGGCGGCCACCAAGGCCAGCACCGCCCCCACCGCGCTCACCACGGCGTGGAAGACGAGCCCGGCGAAGACCATCGTCACGCCGAGGGCGAGGACCAGCGGCCACCCGGTGGACGCCGGCAACTCGACCACCTCGTCGCGCGCCGCCCCGGGGCCGGGCGTCGTCATGGCCGGCGTGCCGTCACCGGCCGACCACGTACACGACGGTGAACACGACCACCCACACCGCGTCGACGAAGTGCCAGTACCAGGACGCGAGCTCCGCGCGCTCGTGGTGCTCGGGCCGGAGAGCGCCGGCGAAGGCGAACGCGCACAGGATCCCGAGGATCACGAGCCCGACCGTGACGTGCCCGGCGTGAAACCCCACCAGGGAGTAGAAGGTCGTTCCGAACAGGTTGGTCCGGATCGTCAGCCCGTGCTGGGCGATCAGGTGGTACCACTCCACGCCGGTCCCGGCGAGGAAGGCGAGGCCGAGCAGGATGGTCAGCAGGAGCCAGAGCCCGCACGCGCGCCCGCGGCCGCGGGCGAGCACGCGCAGGGCGACGGCCACGGTGACGCTCGACGCCAGCAGACAGATCGTGGTGAGCACCGGGAGATCGAGCACGTCCTTCGGGTACGGACCGGTCAGGCTCTTGCCGAGATAGAACAGGTAGGCGACCACGAAGACGGCGAAGAGCGACGACTCGGCCACGATCAGCCCGATCATGCCGACGCGCCCGCGCGAGGGGCGCCACTCGCCGGCGGCCAGGACCCCGGGGGCGGACACCGCGCTCATTCGTGGGGCCCGTCCGGGTCGCCCGGGTGCTTGAGGTCCCACAGCGGGCGCCGGCTCGTCGTCACAGGCAGCCGGTCGAAGTTGCACGCGGGGGGCGGCGAGGTGGTCGCCCACTCGAGCGTCCACGCGTCCCAGGGATCGTCGCCGGCGACCCGGCCGCGCCGGAGGGACCAGATCAGGTTCAGCGCGAACACGGCGACCCCGAGGATCTGCAGGGGCACCCCGAGGGAGGTGATGAAATTGAGGGTCTCCCAGCCGCGGTCGGCGGGATACGTGTAGATGCGCCGCGGCATCCCCTGCACCCCCAGGAAGTGCATGGTGACGAAGGTCAGGTTGAAGCCGATGACGAACAGCCAGAAGTGCAGGCGCCCGAGGCGCTCGGACAGCATCCGGCCCGTCGCCTTCGGAAACCAGTAGTACACGGCGGCAAAGATGGTGAACAGGAGGCCGCCGATGAGCACGAAATGAAAGTGGGCCACCACGAAGTAGGAGTCGGTGAGCTGCCAGTCGAACGGCGCCACTCCCAGCATGACGCCGGTGAGCCCGGCGCACAGGAACTGGAACAGGAAGGCCGCGCAGAAGAGCATGGGCGTGGCGAAGCGGATCTTGCCTCCGTACATCGTGCCGAGCCAGTTGAAGATCTTCACGCCAGTCGGAATTGCCACCAGCATGGTCGAGGCCGCGAAGGCGGAGGTGAGGGCGGTCCCCAGCCCGACCGCGAACATGTGGTGCGCCCACGTGCTCATGCCGACGAAGCCGATGGCCACGGTGGCCGCGACCAGCATGGGGTAGCCGAAGAGGACCTTGCGCGAGAAGACGGGGATGATCTCGGAGACGAAGCCGAAGCCCGGCAGGATGAGCACGTAGACCTCGGGGTGGCCGAAGAACCAGAAGAAGTGCTGCCAGGCGACGGCCGAGCCCCCGGCCTGGGTGTCGAAGAAGTGCGCGCCCAGGAAGCGGTCGAGCAGCAGCATGGCCTGGGCTGCCGACAGGGGGGGCAGGATCATCAGGGTGAGGGCGGAGACCACGAACATCGTCCACACGAACATCGGCATGCGCCCGAGGTGCATGCCGGGCCCACGGAGGCAGACGATGGTGGCGCAGAGGTTCACGCTGGTCGCGATGGTCCCGAAGCCGGTCACGAGCACAGCGAGGTTCCAGAAGTCGGTGCTGTTGCCGGGCGAGAAGGCCCGGCTCGTCAGCGGCGCGTAGGCGAACCAGCCCACCGCCGGGGCCGACCCCGTGCCGTACAGCCCGTCGCCGGCCAGGTAGCTCAGGTAGAGGAGAAGGCCTCCGAAGAGGAACACCCAGAAGCCGAACGCGTTCAGCCGCGGGAAGGCCAGGTCGCGCGCTCCGATCATGAGGGGGACGAGGTAGTTCCCGAAACCGAAGACGATGGGGATGCCGACCAGGAAGACCATGGTCGTGCCATGCATGGTGAACAGCCGGTTGAACACCTCCGGCGATACCACCGTGTTGTCGGCGAGAGCGAGCTGCAGGCGCATGAGCGAGGCCTCGAGGCCGGCCACCACCAGGAAGGCGATCCCCGCCACCACGTACATGATGCCGAGGCGCTTGTGGTCGACCGTCACCACCCACTCGTGGAGCACGTCGAGCCACGAGCGCCGCGAGATCTGCACGCGCTCCGCCTCTGTCGCCGCGCTCACCGCGCGCGCTCCATCACCTGAGGGTGACCAGGTAGGCGGTGAGCTGCTCGAGCTCCTGATGCGAGACCCGCATGGCCGGCATGAGGGCGCCGGGCTTGATGGACCCCGGGTCGTTCACCCAGGCCCGCAGGGTGTCGGGGGTGTTGCGGGCCACCCCGGCGCCGATGGTGGAGCGGCTCATGAGATGCGTGAGGTCCGGCCCGAAGACGCCGTTGGCCGGCGTGCCCCGCACGGTGTGGCAGTTGATGCAGGCCAGCGAGGTGAACAGGGCGCGCCCGGCCTGGGTGGCGGGGTCGTCACGGGCAGGCGCGCGCTGCTCGCTGACCCACCGCGCGAACTCGTCGCGGGAGTGGACGACCACGCGCAGCAGCATGCCCGCGTGCTGGGTCCCGCAGTACTCGGCGCACTGGCCCACGTAGAGGCCGGGGCGCTGGGGGTCGATCCACATGCGATTGGTCTTGCCCGGGATCACGTCCATCTTGCCGGCGAGCTGCGGCAGCCAGAAGCTGTGGATGACGTCGACGGACTGAAGGGTCAGGAAGACCGGGCTCGGCCGCGCCGGATCGCTGACGGGCACGTGGAGCTCGTTGGCGGTGACGATCCCGAGCTCGGGGTAGCGGATCTCCCACCACCACTGGTTGCCGATGATCGTCACCTGGAGGTCTCCGGGCGCGGGCGCGCGCCCTTCCAGACCGTAGATGTAGCGCGCGGTGGCGAGGAACAGCACCACCACGATGAGCAGGGGCACCACCGTCCAGGCGAGCTCGATCTGGTTGCTGCCGTAGACCTGCGGCGGCTCGCGCTCGTCGCCGGGCCGCTGGCGGAAGCGGATCATCGAGTAGGCGGCGAGCCCGCCCACCAGGGCGAAGATCACCCCGCAGATGCCGAGGACGAGATACGCGAGCTCGCGGATGTCGTGGGCGGGCGTCGCCACCGGATCGAAGATGCTCGGCGTGACCACCCGCTCCGCCTGACCGGCGGCGCCGGTGGCAGCGACCAGGGCCAGGCCGAGCGCCGCCGGCATCACGACCCATCGGCCTCCGGAGGGAACCAGGGGCCGCGCGGGCCGCGTTCCGATACATGGGCGGATACGCATCGCGTTGGGGCCGCCCTCCCGGCAACGGCCGCGACAGAGCCGTGGTAGACGCTCTGCTGCGTGGCGCAGCTTACTCCGACTGCGGCCCGGGCCTCAAGGCAAAAGCCGGCGCCCGGGACGGCCGCATCGGCCTACCGCCCGGGCACCTCGACCTCCCCGATGTCGAGGTACAGCTCCTGTCCCCCGCCCTGCCCGCGGTCGACCGTCACGCCAAAGAAGATGACGTAGTACCCCGGGGCCACTGGCCCGCTGTGGAGCTCGACGGTCGCGAGCGAGGTCAGCGGACCGGAGTGGGCCGGGGTGCCGGGCAGTCCGAGGTCCCCGGGGGGAGCGACACTCCAGCTGAGGTCGGGCGCGAGGTGGTAGATCGTGAACGAATTCGCCCCCCGATGGGGGAAGACCACCGCGCCCACGTAGAAGTCGGCCATGAACCCCTCGAGCTGGTTGCTGAGAAGGCTCAGGGTGATGTCGACCGTGTCGGGCGTCGACTCCTCGCTGGCCGCGGCGCCGGCCCCGGCCCGAGCGGCGGCAACCGTTCCCCGCGTGACCCGCACCTCCGGATCGGGGACGGTGAACAGGGTCGCGATCGTGTCGTAGGCGGCGCGCGGCACGAGCGTGTCCGCCGGGTACGGCCGCCCGGCGGCCACGTTCCAGTTCTCGCCGGGCGGCCGGCCCGGGTCCTTGGCGATCGCGTGGATGCCGAACCACTCCTCATCCCACCACTTGCCCGGGAAGCCGCCGGTGCCGTTCGTGCCGTCCTGGGCGAGGGGCGAGCAGGTGGGGCACTCCTGCTTGTCCCACTGATCGGCCCACATGAAGAGCGCGCCTCCCGATGAGACCCCGGCGTTGAAGGTGGAGTGATCGACCATGTCGTTGTAGTGGTTCCGGATGTAGGTCGCCTGGTCCTGCGCGCGGTCCGGCAGCTCCACGGGGACGCCCCCCGCGGCATATGCGACGTCGGGCACGTGAGTGGAGGCGGGCGCGCCCCACTCGGTCAGGAGGATCGGCTTGCTGGTCTTGTCGCGGTAGGAGGACCAGAAGTCGTCGCCGAATCCCGACTGCATGGTCCCGCGGTAGTTGTTGATCCCCCACACGTCGAGGTGGGGCATGACGCGGCTGCCCGACCTCGGGGCCACCTGGTTGGCGGCGTCGATGGACAGCAGGCCATCGTCGACCAGCGCCATCGTCGTGAGCTTGTCCGGCGCGATGGCCTTCACGATCCCGGCGAGATCGTCGATCCACTGCCAGAACTGCGGATTGCCACGCGTCGTCTCGGCGTTCAGCTCGTTGCCCACCATGAAGCCCATCACCGCCGGGTGGTCCTTCAGCTCCGTGGCGAGCTGCCGGTACACGTCCTCGATCTGCAGCTGATACGCGCGATCGGACCAGCGGCCCGCCTCGATGAACACGTTGACGAGCACGTACATCGGATGGGTGCCCCCGTTGTACGCCGTGTCCATGAACGCCCCGTGGCCGAGGGTGCGGGCCTTGTTCCCGTTGAGAGGCGACACGACGTAGTCGTCCGCGGCCCAGGCCCACATCGAGTAGAGCCGGATGAGATTCACGCCCGCCGCCCGCATCCGTGGCAGGTCGCGGTCGAGGTAGGGCTTCCACACCGGGGGTTCGCCCGGGAAATTGTAGAAGTAGTCGCCGTAAGGGGGGCGGCTGCTCTGGTTCCCGAGGGGAAGCGGAAAGTAGCAGACGCCCTTCGCGAAGAAGGTCTGCCCGTTCACCTGGATCTTGTAGCCGTCCACCGTCCACCGGGTGGTTGCGGCGGAGCCGCGGTCCGGGACGAGCAGGAGGGCGACGACGGCAGCGACCACGACGAGGGCAGCGATGGCTCGGCGCATGTGGGTCACGGAGTCCTCCATGCAAAACGATTCGAGGCCAGTAATCAGCGGGTGCTGATCGCGAACACGGGGCTCACCGGTCCCGGGGCGCTCCCCCGAGGGAGCGTCGCGCGACCGGCGCGACCGGCGCCCCCGTGTCGCTGCGGGCGGGCGGCTCGGTCACGTCCGCGGGGCGCCAGCCGCCCCCGAGAGCGCGGTAGAGCTGGACCACGGCCAGCCGCTCGTCGAAGTTCGCCCGCACGAGATCGAGCTCCGCGTCGAAGCGCCGGGTGTCGGAATCGAGGACCTCCAGGTAGCTGGCGACCCCGCCCCGGTAGCGGATCTCCGACAGCCGAAGCGCATCGCGGG
>DATKEI010000247.1:0-8058 GCA_035544455.1 Binatia bacterium
GATGCCGAGCCGCGTCAGCTTCGCCGCGTAGTCGGCTCGCGTCTGGAGGGGCTTGTTGGACAGGAAGGCGACGCGCCGGCCCCCGGCGCGAAGCGCCGCCACCGCCGCGTCCGCGCCGCGGATGAGGCGCTCGCCCAGGTAGACGGTGCCGTCGAGGTCGAGCAGCCAGCCCCGGTACGGGTACGGGATCGTCATCGCGGCCCCGGAGAGCGCCGCGCGCGACCCACGCTAGCCCGACCTATTCATGAACGCGCCTGCCCCGTCCTGCGCGCCCCCTCACCCTGCCCTCTCTCGCCCTCCCACCCCCTCCCGGGGGCGAGGGAACCGCACCGACTCCCTCGCCCTCTCCGAGGGAGAGGGTTGGGGTGAGGGTGGGCGTCTCGTTCGCGCATAATCCGGGCCAGTGTCCCGAGTCAGAGATGTGCCGACAAAGCGCCGGGCGGGGAGGGCCCCCACCCCACCCGACGCCGCGAGTCAGCGAATGTTCGACTCGCGACACTAGCGCGGGAGCAGGGGGACGACGGCGGCCTGGGCCAGGTCGAACAGCGGGGCCGGCAGCACGCCGAGCTGCACCACGCCCCAGAGCGCCACGGCCAGGGCGAGGCCACCGGAGAACGACGGCACCAGGACGGCGGGCGACCCCTCGGGATCGCGCATGTACATGGCCACGATGATGCGCAGATAGTAGTAGGCGGCCACCGCGGAGTTGAGCACGCCGATGACGGCAAGCCAGATCCAGCCCTCGCGCACCGCCGCCCCGAACAGGTAGAACTTCCCGACGAAACCGGCGGTGGGCGGAATCCCGATCAGGGACAGGAGGAAAACGACCATCGCCGCCGCGAGCACGGGGTGGCTGCGGGCGAGGCCGGCGAGGTCGCGCACGTGGGTGGCCTCGCGCCCGTCCCGCTCGAGCAGGAGCAGCACCCCGAAGGCGCCGGCGCTCGTGAAGGTGTAGACGAGCATGTAGAAGAGCACGGCACCGTTGCCGGCCGGGCCGCCCGCGACCACCCCCACCAGCATGTAGCCCACGTGGGCGATGGACGAGTAGGCGAGCATGCGCTTGACGTTCTGCTGGGCGATGGCCACCACGTTGCCGACGGTCATGCTCAGCACGGCCAGCCCCCACATCAGAAGGGCCCAGTCCGGCTGCACCTTGCTCCAGGAGATGAGCACCCGGAAAAGCGCGGCGAACGCGGCCGCCTTCGACCCGGTGGCGATGAACGCGGTGACCGACGTCGGCGCCCCCTCGTACACGTCGGCGGCCCACATGTGGAACGGCACCGCCGAGATCTTGAACCCGAAGCCGACGAGCAGGAGCGCGAAGCCGATCAGGAGCATCGGCTCCCGGCCCCCATCCGCCGACACCACCGCGGCGATGCGGTCGAGATTGGTGGAGCCCGTGGCCCCGAACACCAGGGCGATCCCGTACAGGAAGAACCCCGAGGCGAACGCCCCGAGCAGGAAGTACTTCATCGACGCCTCGCCCGGCTGGAGGGGACCCCGCAGAAACCCGGACAGGACGTAGAGCGAGACCGACATGACCTCGAGGCCGAGGAAGACCATGAGGAGGTCCGTGGCCGAGGCCATCAGCATCATCCCCACCGCCGCGAGCAGCACGAGGATGTAGAACTCGCCCCGCTCCACGCCCTGGCGCCGCACGTAGTCCAGGGAGAGGAGCAGGATCAGGGCGGTCGCGAAGGCGATGATCAGGTCGAAGAAGAGGGCGAAGTTGTCGAGGGCGACCATGCCCGAGAAGGCGCGCAGGTCCGATCCCCACAGGACGAGCGTCGTCCACATGGCCACGATGACGCCGGCCACCCCCACCAGCCCCAGGTGGTCCTTGCGCTGGCGGGGAGGCAAGAGGTCCAGCAGGAGCACCACGCACGCGGTGATGGTGACGATCAGGACCGGGGCAATGGCCCGGAGGTCGACGGGCGGGAAGACGACGCTGCCGGTCATCGCGGAAGGGCCGCGGTGGCGGTGGCCACCGCCTTGGCCTGCACCTGGGCGATCAGCGCCTGCACGCTGGTCTCCGTCACCCCCAGAAACGGCCCGGGATGGACCCCGATCCACACGATGAACACGATCGCCGGCACCAGCACCGCCCACTCGCGTCGCGACAGGTCGGGCAGGCGGCGGTTCTCCTCCCGGGTGATCTCGCCGAACACGGCGCGCTGGTACATCCAGAGCATGTACACGGCGCCAAAGATGATACCGGTGGTGGCGACCACCGCCGCCGGCCGGTGCACCTCGAAGGTGCCGACGAGGATCAGGAACTCGCCGACGAAGCCATTGAGCCCGGGAAGGCCCACCGAGGACAGCATGAGGATCATGACGAGCACGCTGAACGCCGGCATCACCTTCCAGAGGCCACCCAGGTCGGCGATGAGCCGCGTGTGCCGGCGGTCGTAGATCATGCCCACCGCCGCGAACAGCGCGCCCGAGGTGAGCCCGTGGTTGATCATCTGGATCACACCGCCCATCATCCCCGTCACCGTGAAGGTGAACAGGCCGAGCATCACGAAGCCGAGGTGGCTCACGCTGGAGTAGGCCACGAGCTTCTTGAGATCGGGCTGGACCGTCGACACCCACGCCCCGTAGATGATCCCGATGATGGCGAGGGCGATGATCCACGGGGCGAAGCGCAGGCTGGCGTCGGGGAACAGGGGCAGGCAGAAGCGGAGGAAGCCGTAGGTCCCCATCTTCAGGAGCACCCCGGCCAGGATGACGCTGCCCGGGGTCGGCGCCTCCACGTGGGCGTCGGGCAGCCACGTGTGGAACGGGAACATCGGGACCTTGATCGCGAAGGCCAGGGCGAAGGCCAGGAAGAGCAGGTCCTGGGTGAGGCCGCCCGGCAGGACGAACCGGACCAGCACCGGCAGGTCGAAGGTGTACGTGCCGGTGACCGCCCCGTGCTGGAAATAGAGGGCCAGGATGGCCACCAGCATCAGCAGCGAGCCGGTCAGGGTGTAGAGCACGAACTTGAGGGCGGCGTACACGCGGTGGCCATGGCCCCAGATGCCGATGATCAGGTACATCGGCACCAGCATCGCCTCCCAGAAGACGTAGAAGAGGAACAGGTCGAGGGCCACGAACACGCCCACCATGCCCGTCTCCAGGAGGAGCATGGTCACCGCGAACTCCTTCCAGCGGCTCTCGATGGCCTGCCAGGAGGACAGCACCGCGATCGGCATCAGGAAGGTGGTGAGGAGCACGAGCAGCACGCTGATGCCGTCGATGCCCAGGTGGTACGAGATGCCGAGGGAAGGCATCCAGCCCCGCTGCTCGACAAACTGGTACTGGGCCGTGCTCGGGTCGAACTGGAAGTACAGGGGCAGGGAGACGACGAAGGTGACCACCGTCACCGCGAGCGTCAGCACCTTGAGCCGCTGCTCCTGGGCGCGTGGCACGAGCAGGAGGAGGGCGGCCCCCAGGGCGGGCAGGAAGACGACGGCCGTGAGGATCATCGGGCGCTCACCGCATGAGAAGGAAGGCCACCATGGCCACCGCTCCCAGCAGCATGGTGAGCGCGTAGTTCATCACGAAGCCGGTCTGCAGCCGGCGCAGGCCGCGGGCCGTGACCAGGACGGCCCGCCCGACCCCGTTCACCAGGCCATCGATGACGCCCTGGTCGACCACCCGCGCGCACCAGGCGCACAGGGCAAAGAGGGGGCGGACGAACATCGCGTCGTAGATCTCGTCGACGTAGTACTTGTTCAGGACGAGCCGGTGGAGCGCGTTCCGCGGCACCCCGATCGCCTGGGCCCGCACGGGCCGGGCCATGTACATCATCCAGGCCACCGCGACCCCCAGGAGCCCGGCCACCACGGAGATGGCGGCCAGCACCAGGACCGACGTCGCGCCGTGCTCCCCCTCGTGGAGCGGCAGCACCGGGCTCAGGAATCGCGCGAAGACCGTGCCGTGCGACGACGGCATGCCGAACAGCATGCCGACCGCCACCGTCAGGACGGCGAGCACGATGAGCGGGACGGACATCACCGGCGGGGACTCGTGCACGTGATGGGCGACGTCCTTCGCCATGCGCGAGGGCGTGAAGAAGGTCAGGAAGATCACCCGGAACGTGTAGAAGGCGGTCAGGCCCGCCCCCGCCACCAGGATCAGCCAGAGGAGGATGCGGCCCTCGTGGAACGCGGAGGCGAGGATCTCGTCCTTCGAGAAGAAGCCCGCGAACGGGGGCAGGCCCGACAGGGAGGCGCCGGCGATCACGAAGGTCAGGGTGGTGGTCCGCATCCGCGGGGCCAGTCCGCCCATCTTGCGCATGTCCTGCTCGCCGCCCATCCCGTGGATGACGCTGCCGGCGCCCAGGAAGAGGAGGGCCTTGAAGAAGGCGTGGGTGAACAGGTGGAAGATCCCCGCGGCGTAGGCCCCGATGCCCACCGCCGCGAACATGTAGCCGAGCTGGCTGATCGTCGAGTACGCGAGGACCTTCTTGATGTCGGTCTGGGCGAGGCCGATGGTGGCGGCGAAGAGGGCGGTGATGCCGCCGATCCAGGCCACCGTCTCGAGCGCGAGCGGGGCCCGCTCGAAGAGGACGTGGCACCGGGCCACCATGTAGACGCCGGCCGTCACCATGGTGGCGGCATGGATGAGGGCGGACACCGGGGTCGGGCCCTCCATGGCGTCGGGCAGCCAGGTGTACAGCGGCAGCTGCGCCGACTTGCCGCAGGCGCCGGCCAGGAGCAGGAGGCCGATCGCGAGGTACGTCTCGTGCGACACGCTCCCGTCCGCCCGGGCGAAGACGGCCTGGTAGTCCAGGGTGCCGAACGTGACGAAGATCAGCATGATCCCCAGCCCGAAGCCGAAGTCGCCGACCCGGTTCACGATGAACGCCTTCTTGGCCGCGTCGCTCGCCGAGCGCTTCTCGTACCAGAACCCGACCAGGAGGTAGGAGCACAGACCGACCGCCTCCCAGCCCACGTACAGCAGGAGGAAGTTGCCGGCGAGCACGAGGACGAGCATCGAGAACACGAAGAGGTTCAAGTAGGTGAAGAACCGGGCGTAGTCCCGGTCCTCGTGCATGTAGCCGATGGAGTAGACGTGGATCAGGAAGCTGACCCCGGTCACCACCAGCAGCATCACCGCCGAGAGCTGGTCCACCTGGACGGTGAGGGCGGCCTTGAAGGGGCCGGCGAGGATCCAGGAGGCAAGCTCGCCCGTGTAGGTCTCCCCACGCCACACGCGCCAGAAGACCGCGACGGCGGCGAGGAACGACAGCCCCACCGCCGACGCCGCCACCCAGTGCGCCCGGTGGCCGATCCTCCGCCACCCGAGAGCGTTGACGAGGGTGCCGGCGAGCGGGAACAGCAGGATCAGCCAGACGAGGTTTGACATTGGGCGATCGGGTGCAAACGCGCAACACTCTAAGCGGAAGCTCCGGCGAGTGTCAAGGACACGGCGCTCGTCGCCGAGCGCGGAGCACAAGGAGTATCGCCACTTGGACGACAGCGGGTCCCGGCGCCGGTCGCCGGGGCGCCGCCCGCGTCAGCGCGTGTCGACACCGGGAGTGCGCGTGTCCGACCCCCGGCCGGGCCCCGGGGCGGGGGCCGCGAAGGCGAAGTACGCGAGCGGGATCAGATAGAGGAGCAAGAGGTGCCCGGAGATGAGCCGGATCGTCCCGGCGCCCCCGGTCCCGGCGTCCTCCCCGGCGACGAGCAGGGACAGCGTGAGGTTCATCAGCGCGTAGGACGCGGTCGCGATCACGAGCGTGCGCATCCCGGCCGGCACCGCGAGCACAAGCGAGCGCCAGTCCACCACGCCCAGCCGCCGCCAGCGCCGCACCGCCGGCGCCGCGCGCCGCAAGCTCACCAGCATGGCGACCAGCGGCACGAAGGCGGCGGCGAAGAGGAACAGCACGTACCCCTCGCGCAAGGCGCCCGCGGCCGGCGTGAAGGTCGCAAGGTGGATCGCCGCGCTCGCGGCGAAGCCAAGACCGCCGAGAGCGACGAAGAGGACGCGGATCACGCCCATCGCGCTCCCGCGCCGCGCGCGCGATCCACCGCCCGGAATTGACGCCCCGCCAGGCGCGCCGGTATCATTGCCGGCGTGGCCCGCCCCTCCTGGAAGATCTGGTTCGCGCTCCTCGGCGTCCCCGCGATCGTCATCGTCGGCGCCCTATCGTACGTCGCCTGGCGGCAGAGCGTCCCCGGGGTGCGCGCGGAGATCACCCCCGTGCCCAGGGCCATCGGCTCGAGGACGCCGCTCGCCCTGACCCTGCGCGCCGCGCGGGGCGGGGTGGCGACGGCCGAGGTGACGCTCGTGCAGGGCGACATGCGCGCCACCGCCGGTCGCCACGAGTTCTCGCCCGGCGGCCCGAACGACCAGCGCCTCGACCTGTCCGTCGACGCCAGGGCGCTCGGCCTGCGAGAGGGCGCGGCCATCCTCGAAGTGCGGGCCCGCGACGGCTTCTGGCGGCCGCTGCGCGTGGACGACCGCCCGGTGCTGACCGTGCCGATCACGGTGGACCTCACCCCGCCGGTGGTCGAGGTGCTGAGCGCCACCCGGTACCTGGCCCAGGGCGGAGGCGGGATCGTGGTCTTCCGGGCGCGCGGAGCCGCCCGCGTCGGCGTGAACGTGGGCGGTATCTTCTTCCCTGCCTATCCCGCGGGAGGCCCGGACGCGGACGTCCTGGTGTCGCTGGTCGCCGTCCCGTACGACTTCCCCACGACGAGCCCCGTGGCGGTCACGGCCCAGGACGAGGCGGGCAACGGCACGACGCGACCGGTGCCCCTCGAGATCAAGCCCCGCGTCTTCCCGCGCGACCGGATCGAGATCAGCGAGGCGTTCCTGGCGCGCAAGCTCCCCGAGCTCCTGCCCGGCGGCGAAGCGGCGGGGGCGGACCAGCTCCTCGCCGGCTTTCTCGTGGTCAACCGCGACCAGCGCAAGGCGGCCGAGACGACCCGGCGTCAGATCGCGGCGCGCACGGAGCCGCGTCCGCTGTGGCAGGGCTCGTTCATCCAGCCCAGGAACAGCAAGGTGTTCTCGAACTTCGCAGAGACCCGGACCTACGTCTACAAGGGCAAGGTCGTCGACACCCAGGTCCACTTCGGATACGACCTGGCCTCCCTCCGGAACAGCCCCGTGCCCGCCGGCAACGCCGGCACCGTGGTGTGGGTCGGTCCGCTGTCCATCTACGGCACGGTGGTGGTGCTCGACCACGGGCTCGGGCTCCAGAGCCTGTACGCCCACATGTCGTCGGTGGACGTCAAGGACGGCGACCGGGTCACCCGGGGTCAGATCCTCGGGCGCACGGGCACGACCGGCCTCGCCCTCGGTGACCATCTGCACTACGAGGTCCTCATCCACGGGATCTCGGTCACGCCGCTCGAGTGGTGGGACGCCAAGTGGATCCGCGACCACATCGGCAAGCCGCTGCGGGAGGCCAGGGTCCCCCTGCTCGAATCGGAGCAGGCCGGGGTGCCGCCCCCCGCTGCAGCCGGGGCGCCCGCGCGCCGGCGATCTCGCGCCCGCTGAGGCGGGCCGCCATGAGACACAGCCGCGATCGGGTGCTCACGACGCACGCCGGCAGCCTGCCTCGCCCCGACGACCTGATCGAGGCGTACCGCGCCGTCGAGTCCGGCCAGGCGGCCGCCGAGGGGGACCTCCCGGCGCGGCTCGGATCGGGCGTCGCGGATCTGGTGCGCCGCCAGCTCGAGGTCGGGATCGATGTGCCGGGCGACGGCGAATTCGGCAAGTCGATGGGGCACCGGGTGAACTACCGGGCATGGTGGAGCTACTCCTTCCAGCGGCTCGGCGGGCTCGAGCTCGGCGCGACGGGCCTCTACGACATCCCGGCGCGGCGGTCGGGACCGGACGAGGTCGTGCTGACGAGCTTCGCCGACCGCCGCGACCGCCTGAGGTTCGCCGGCGCCTACACCGATCCGGACGCGGGCGTGTCGACAGGGCCTCGCGCCAACCGGTGGCCGGTGTGCGTCGGCCCCCTGACCTACACGGGGCACGAGGCCTACAGGACCTAGAGGAAAGGACACCCCCATGACCTTACTGGATCCGAGGCGGAGCGCGGTCCTGACCGTGAGCGTC
>DATKEI010000248.1:0-10722 GCA_035544455.1 Binatia bacterium
TCCTCCCGGGATCCGGATGTAGTCGGGATTATCGGCTGCTCCCGGCGCCCTGACAAGCGGCAGATCGCCCGGCGAGGACGCCTTGCCAGGTCCGGGCGACCCCGCGTAGAGTCATGGCGACCGCGAGTCCCGCCACCGGGGCGGCGGGCAGGGCCCGCCACCGGGGCGGCGGGCAGGGCCCGCCACCGGGGCGGCGGGAAAGGGAGATCGCCATGGCCACCAGGGTCTCGCACCACGACGGGGACGACGCCATGTTCCTGGTCCTCCAGGACAGCGGGCTCCACTGCCACACCCAGACGATGGGGCCCGGCCACGCTTAGCGGCGGGCCCGGGCCGGGCGGGGGACCGGCGGTCCCCGCCACCGCGGGCGCCGACGCGAGCGTCGGGAGCAGCCCGGTCGTGGGCGTCAGCGCCATCACGCTGGCCACGCACGACATGGGCCGCGCCGTGCGCTTCTACCGGGCGCTCGGGCTCGCCGTGCACCACGGGGGCGAGGCGGCGGACTTCACGACGTTCGCCCTGGGCCGCGGCCACGTCAACCTCATCGCGGCGGAACCGGAACGCACCTGGTCCTGGTGGGGACGGGTGATCCTCTACGTGAAGGACGTCGACGATTTCTACCGCCGTGCCGTCGCGCGAGGCCTGAAGCCGGAGATGCCGCCCGCGGACGCCCCGTGGGGCGAGCGGTTCTTCCACATCCTGGACCCCGACGGTCACGAGCTGAGCTTTGCCGAGCCGCTGGCCGGCCCGTTGCCAGGCGGGCCGGCGGCGGCTCCCTGACCGGGTGCCGCGGCGCCGTGCTGGGCCCGCGGGCTCTCCGGGGGGCGCGTCCCGGTCGCGCCTCGCCTGGCGATGTCCCGAGCCCGGGATGGGCCGACAGAGTGCAGGGTCGGGGGGGCCCTCCCCGCGGGACAGGCTGAGTCGCGGGAGCGTCGCCGGCACCAATGGGGCCACGAGGTGCCAATGGGGCACGAGGTGGATGGCGGGTGGCTTCGGGGGTGCACAGAAGCCTCGGTCCCGCGGGGAGGGCCCCACCCGACCGACGCCGTCGACGGTCTTTCGATTCAGGGCCTGGATCACTTCATCCCCGGGGGTTCGCCGCAGGCACCATCAAGGAGTCCGGACGTTGTGGCGTGGCGCGGACGACGAAGGGAGCGGGCATGGCGGGACGGCTGGCGGACAGGATCGCACTGATCACCGGAGGTGGCAGCGGCATCGGGCGGGCCTGCGCCCGGAGGTTCGCCGGGGAGGGGGCGCGCGTGTGCGTGGCCGACCTCGATCTCGCCGCCGCCGAGGAGACCGCGCGGGGCATCGATGCGACGGGCAAGACAGCGCTCGCCGTGCGCGTCGACACCACCGACGAGGCCTCCAGCGATTCCATGGTTTCGCGCTGCGCAGAGGCCCTTGGCGGGCTGGACATCCTGGTGGCGGCGGCAGGGGTGGGCAGCCCCCGCCCGCCCGACGATCCCCCGGGCCAGCCCCTGACCGTGCTCACCGTGCCGACGGCGCAGTTCCGGGCTGTGGTCGACGTGAACCTCTACGGCGTGCTGTTCTCGAACCGTGCCGCGGCCCGGTGGATGGTCGAGCACGGGCGGGGCGGCAGCATCATCAACCTCGGTTCGATCATGTCCAGGATGCCCTCGCGAGGCGGGGCCTACAGCGTGAGCAAGGCCGGCGTGTGGATGCTCACCAAGTGCCTCGCCCAGGAGCTCGCCGGCCACGGGATCCGCGTCAACGCCATCGGCCCCGGCTTCATCGAGACGCCCATGACGGCGGCGCTCCGCGAGGACGCCGAACGCTCCCGCTGGGCCATGAAGCTCACGCCCATGGGCCGGTACGGCCAGCCGGAAGAGGTCGCGAGCGCCGCCCTGTTCCTCGCCTCGGACGAGGGGGCGTTCTTCACCGGCGAGATCCTGCACCCCTCGGGGGGCGTCTTCGTCGGCTGAGGCCGGGCGGCCCGCCGCGTGGCGTTCGACCTGGCCGGCGCGTCCCCGGCTCGCCCTCGCCTCGGCGGAACCCGGCGATGGGGACGGCGATTAACCCAGCACGAGGGCGATGCCCGCCGGCGCCGCCACCGGGCGGAACCGATCCTGGCGTGGCGCCGTTTCCCCCGCCGCCGCGATCCCGGATGCTCCCGAGCCGACCTTCGGTCGAGGTATCGCCCCGCGGGGCGTGGGCGCGGCTCCGCCACTCGAAGCCGGAGAGCCCGGCCCCGGCCAGAGGCGGGACCGCGCCATTGACCCACGCCAACCGCTCACATAGCATCAGGGAGCTTCGCGACCCGCATGGCCGGCCGCGGGAGCGCCCCAGTGTCCGCGGGCACCTGGATTGGGAGGCCCTTCGATGGACGAGCATGTGCTTCGCGATCAGCTGGAGCAGGTGAAACGCGGGCAGCTCAGCCGGCGCCGTTTCGTGCAGGGTCTGGCCGCCGCGGGCCTCACCGCCCCCCTGGCCGCGCAGCTCCTCGCGTCGGCCGGCGTGGCCGGGGCCGAGCCGCGGCAGCCTCTCGTGACGCCGCCCCGCCGGGGGGGCGGCGGAGCCCTCAAGATCCTCATGTGGGACGCGCCGACAATGCTTCACCCGCACTTCGGCCGCGGCCTCCGGGACTTCACCGCCTCCCGCATCTTCTACGAGCCCCTGGCCGCCGTTTCGCCGGACGGCGCCCTCGTCCCCGTCCTCGCCGACGAGGTTCCCAGCCTGATGAACGGGGGCGTCTCGCGCGACGGCCAGTGGGTCACCTGGCGGCTCAAGAGAAACGTCTCCTGGCACGACGGCAAGCCGTTCACCGCGGACGACGTCGTCTTCAACTGGGAGTTCGCGGCGGACCCGGGCACCGGCGCGACCTCGCGCGGGCCCTTCGAACAGGTGGCGCGTATCGACAAGCTCGATGCCCACACCGTCAAGGTCGTCTTCAAGAAGCCGCAGCCCTTCTGGGCCGTTGTCTTCACCGGGGGCGGGCTCGTCCCCAAGCACATCTTCGAGCCCTTCAAGGGGGCCGGGGCCCGGGAGGCCGTGGGATCGCTCAAGCCGGTGGGCACCGGGCCCTACACGCTCGCGGAGTTCAAGCCGGGCGACATGATCCGCGCCGACATCAACCCGCACTACCACCTGCACAACCGGCCGTACTTCGACCGCCTCGACATCAAGGGTGGCGGCGACGCGGTCAGCGCGGCGCGCGCGGTGCTGCAGACGGGCGAGTACGACTTCGGCTACTACATCCTGGCCGAGGAGGACGTCCTCGCTCGCATCGAGCAGGGCGGCAAGGGCCGGATCCTGGAGATCCCCACCAGCGGGATGAGTCACGTCCAGTGCAACATGAGCGATCCCTGGCGAGAGGTCGACGGGGAGCGCTCGAACCCGAACGTCCCCCATCCCTGCCTGAGCGATCCCGCCGTGCGCACGGCCCTGACTCTCCTCATCGACCGGGCGTCGATCCAGTCGAACCTGATCGGACGGAACGGCAAGCTCACGCCGAACTTCCTGAACGTTCCCGACCGCGTCCGATCCCGCAACACGACCTGGGAGTTCAGCGTGGAGCGGGCCAACCGGCTGCTCGACGAGGCGGGCTGGGCCCGCGGCGCCGACGGGATCCGGGCCAGGGATACCCGCCGCCTCAAGTTCCTGTTCCAGGCCGCGGCCAACGCGACCGTCCAGAAGATCCAGCTCGTGGTCAAGCAGGCGGCGGCGCGGGCGGGCATCGACATCGAGGTCAAGGCCGTGCCCGCCGCGGTGTTCTTCTCGGGTGACGCGAGCAACGCCGACACCACCGTCCGCTTTCTTGCCGACCTTCAGATGTACACCGTGTTCACCGGGCTCGATCCCCAGTTCTACATGGCGCAGTTCGTGTCGTGGGAGATCCCGACCCGCGACAACCGGTGGAGCGGCCGGAACCTCACCCGCTGGCGTCACGCCGACTACGACCGCCTCTGGCGCGAGGCGGAGACGGAGATGGACCCGGTCCGGCGGGCCGAGCTGTTCATCCGCATGAATGACATGGTGGTCCAGGGCGGAGTGGTGATGCCGGTCACCTGGCGCAACGAGCTCCACGCCGTCTCCAACCAGATCCTCGGTGTCGACATGAACGGCTGGGATTCCATCTTCGGCCGCATCGCCTACTGGGGCCGGCAGGGGTAGCGGTCCGTCCCTATCTGCCGCGCTGTCCGGACCCGAATGACCGGAGGCCACCCAATGCCCGAGCGACCGCTGCCCAGCGACGAGGACGTGCGCTCCTGGATCTCTGCCCGCCGCAACTGGGGGCGCTGGGGAGCGGACGACCAGCGGGGGGCGATCAACCTGATCACCCCGGACAAGCGCGTCCGGGCGACGCGCGTGGTGCAGAGCGGCCGCACCGTGTCACTGAGCCGCGAGTTTCCGAAAGAGCCGGGGATGAACAACGCCTTTCCCGCCCAGCACTGGATGCGCACGCTCCCGCGGGGGACGGGCGGCTTCTCGGCCGACTACTACGGCATCTTTTACCATGGCGTCGCCTCCACCCACATCGACGCCCTGTGCCACACCTGGGACGGCGGCGGCATGTGGAACGGTCGCGATCCCGGGCGCGAGATCACCTTCGACGGCGCCACCTTCGGCTCGGTCGAGCACTGGAAGGACGGCATCATCACGCGCGGGGTCATGCTCGACGTGCCCCGGCACCGCGGCGTCTCCCACGTGACCCAGGACCGCCCCGTGCACGGCTGGGAGCTCGAGGAGATCGTCGCGGCGCGGAGCATCGCCCTCGAGCCGGGGGACGCCGTGTGCGTGTACGCGGGTCGCGAGGCCTGGCAGGCCGCCAACCCGAGCACGCCCTACGGGCGGCCCTTTGGGGGTGGTCCCAACGAGCGGCCCGGCCTCCACGTCTCGTGCCTGCCTTTCCTCCGGGACCACGACGTCTCCGTCCTGGTCTGGGACATGCTCGACCACCTGCCCATCGGCTACGACATCCCCTGGGCGGTCCACGCCGCCCTGTTCGCCTACGGGGTGGCGCTGCTCGACAACGCGCTGCTCGAGCCGCTCTCCCGCGCCTGCGCCGAGGAGGGCCGGGACGAGTTCATGCTGGTGATCTCGCCCCTCGTCGTGCGCGGAGGTACCGGTTCCCCCGCCAACCCGCTCGCGATGTTCTGAGGGCCGGGCCCGGAGCGCTTGGCTCCGGGCCCTCCTCGCTCCCCTCGACCCCAGTGCCCTGAGTCGAACGTTCGTCGACTCACGGCGCTTCAGCTGCGGCACGCCCTTTCACGTTGCCCCCCTTCCCTCCGAGGGCGAGGGAAGCGCACCGACTCCCTCGCCCTCGGAAAGGGAGAGGGCTGGGGTGAGGGAAGGCGTAGGCGTCCGTTCACGCAGAGTCCGGGCTAGGCGCGATGCACGTAGCCGTAGCGCGCGTTGGTGCGCCGCCCGCGGGCCGCCACGTACTCCTCGCGGATGGCCGCGATCCGGTCCGTGGTGATGGCCCCGCGCGCGGCCTTGATGGACAGCCCGTACAGCCGGGCGGTGTTGCCGCCCAGGATCGCCGACTTGGTCACCCCGTCGGCGGGCCCGAGCGCGGCGAAGCCGTGCTTCTTCTGCATGTCCTCCGGGATCTCCAGCCGGCGCAGGGCCTCGATCTGCCACTGGGGCGATCCGTACCAGAGCGAATCGGTGCCCCAGAGCACGCGGTCCACCCCCATGCCCCGGATCAGCGTGCCCATGAGGGCGGCGGCGAAGCGAGGGTTGGCCACCGCGCACGTCGCGAACGCCGTCCCGACTTCGGCGTAGACGTTGCGCACTCCGAACTTGCCCGGAATCTCGGCGAGGTCGGTCGCCCACTGGATCCGCCCGGTCCGCTCGAACTCGGCCAGGGCGGCGTCCGGCGTCTCCATGAACGGCCGGAGCGCGGCATGGTACATCACGAAGTTGAGGCCGGGCCAGTCCCGGGCCGCCTTGCCCACGTCCTTCACCGTGGCGTACTCCCACACACCCGGCCAGGACTTCTCGTAATCCGCGGGCAGGAGCCCCTTGTGGATGCACACGGTGCGGATGTCCGTCTTGCTGATCTTCTCGTAGAACGGGTACACGAGCTTCTGGTCGTCGAGCCACCAGAACGACTGCTTCGTCGAGGGGAAGAGGGGATCGCCGATCGTGTAGCCCTTCCAGCTGTCCGGCTTGTTGATGGCGAGGGCGCGGTCCACCTGGTCCATCCAGCCCGGTTTTCCCGGCGTGAACAGCGCGTGCGAGAGCAGCCGCCGCGAGCCCGCGATGCTGTTGATGGCGGCCCGGGCGTCGGCCATCTGGTCGTTGCTCAGGAAGTCCCAGCTCGGATCGTCGAAAGGGGCGCCGGAGAGCAGGGCCACCTTGGTGTCGCTGTCGACGAAGATCTCCTTCACGTAGTTCTCGAACTTGTAGCGGGCCAGCGTGTTCTCGCCGGCCAGTGCGGGGTTCCAGTGCTGCTTGGCGTACTTGGCGAGGCCGAGCAGGCCGGCCTGGTTGAAGTCGTCCCGGACGAAGTGGGTCTGGGCATCCACGATGAACTGTCCGGCCAGAGCCTGCGCGCGCTGGTCAGCCACGCCGGGAGTAGCGGCCTCGGCCCGGGTCACCTCGAAGAGGGGGCCAAAAACGTCGTTCATGGCGAGGAAGGCAGCGGCCAGGCCCGCGCTGCTGGCGAGGAAGGCTCGCCGACCGACGCCGTGCCTCGGCGCCAGGCTCCCGGCCAGGTCCTTCACGCGCTGCTCGACACGGCGCTGCTCGCGCGTCTGGGGCAGCGGGTTGAACTCCCCGTTCGACACGATCTGGGTCGGGACCGGTCCCCGGAACGACGCGGTCTCGGCCGGCGCGGTGCGCTTGAACTCCTCGTCACTGAGGTAGTGCGGCATGGGTCTCCTCCTTCACGGGTGCCGTAGGGCGGGGGCACAGGGGAGCGGGCACGGAGGACCCGAGCTCAGCCGGGGCGGTCCGCGACCACGAGGTGCGCGAGGCCGCGCAACGGCACCCTGCGCCCGGTCATCGGACAGGAGCTGCCGCTCGCCCAGGCCCCGCGCGCGCACGAGGCCGTGATGGAGCCGGGGCACCACGGCAAGGTCGTCCTGATCCCGTAGCGTCAGCGTGCGCCGCGGGCGACGATCCGGCTGCCGGGGCCCGGTCACACCTGCCCCGTCCACGAGGGCCGAGCCGTCGCGCGCCAGCGCGCGCGGATCGCCTCGTGCTCGGCCTCCGGCAAGGCCCCGGCGGCGAGGAGGGCGGCGTTCTGCTCCCAGCGCTCGGGCCTGGTGGTGCCGACGATGGCGGTGTGCACACCGGGCACGCCCGTGGTGAAGCGGAGCGCGGTCGCGACCGCGGCCGGCGCCGCTTCCTTGAGAAACGGGTAGTCGAGGACCCGCAGCCGCGACCAGTAGGTGTGGTAGTAGGGCTCGGCGGGCTTCCGCTGGTACGCCCAGGCCACGTTGGCGAGCGGGCGCTTGGCGATCACGCCCATCCCCCGCTCGCGGGCCAGGGGCACGGTCAGCTCGAGGGCCTCCTGGTCGGCGATGCTGACCGACGTCTGCAGCGTGTCGAAGTGGCCGCACTCGACGGCGTAGCGCGCGGCGTCGCCGTCGCCGCTGTAGCCGATGTACCGGGCCCATCCCCGCTCGCGCGCGCGCTCGAGGGCCTCGATGGCATCGCCTCGCTCGAGGTGAGCTCGCGAGCAGCTGTGGAGCTGGATGAGGTCCACGGCGTCCGTGCGCAGGCGCAGGAGGCTCCGCTCGATGCTGCGGAGCAGTGCCGCGGGCCGCCAGTCCGCCCGGCCCCAGACCCCGGCGTGCCCGCACTTGGTGAGAAGAAAGCACTCGCGCCGGCGGCCGCCGAGCGCCTCGCCGATGAGCGCTTCGCTCTCCTCGTAGCACTCGGCGGTGTCGACGACGTTGAGGCCGGCGTCGATGGCTCGGCCAAGGAGCTGCCCGACCGCGCGGGCTCCGGTTCGCTGGTAGCCGATCTCCGACCCGCCGAACCCGAGGATGCTGGCGTGGATGTCGGTCCGGCCCAGCTGCCGCCGCTCCATGCGCCGGCTACGCCTCGCTCGCGCTCGCCGGCCAGGTCAAAGGCCGGCCCCCATGGCGATGGCCGCGCGGGAGATGCGCAGCGGATCGCCCCCACGCGCCCGCCAGTCCGACTGCTGGAAGGCCTCGCTGATCTGCTCCAGGGGATAGGTGTGGGAGATGATCCGGTCGAAGGGAAAGCGGCCGATGTTGCGCCGGAGGAAGGCGATGGCCTGCCCGAGAGCCCACGGCGAGTAGTTGGATGCGGCCACGATCCGGACGTTGCCCCGCACGAGCGCGGTGGCATCGTAGCTGAAGACGTTTCCGGGCGCGATGCTCCCGACCTCCAGATAGCACCCGCCGCCGCGCAGCATGCGCAGGCCCTCGGGGATGACCTCCGGATAGCCCACGAAGTCCGCCACGATGTCGACGCCGAAGCCCCCGGTGAGGTCCCGGACGGCCTCGATCCGGCGCTCGACCGTCGGCAGATCGTCGAGGCTCAGGGTGTAATCGGCTCCGAAGGCCCGCGCCAGCTCCAGCCGGTCCGCGCGCCGATCGAGCACGATGATCGTGTCGGCGCCCATGTCGCGGGCCACGGCCACCGCGTTGATCCCGAGGCCGCCCGCCCCCTGGACGACCAGGCTGTGGCCGAAGCGCAACCCTGCCTTCTGGAGCCCGTACAGGACCTGGCTCAGGGCGCAGTTGGCGGGAGTGGCCACGCTGTCCGACACCTCGTCCGGGAGGCGGAATATGAAGTGGTTGGGCCGCAAGTAGTAGTACTCGCCGTACGCGTTGTTGAAGAAGGGCGCCGAGCCGGCCACCCGGTTTGCGCGGGCCTTGCGGGGGCAGCTCCCGAGGTCGTCCTGCAGGCACACCGGGCAGCGCCCGCACGGGAAGAAGTAGCAGAAGGTCACGCGGTCGCCTTCGCGGAGGGGAGCGCCGAACGAGTCCGTGGACACCCCGCCCCCCAGGCGCTCCACGCGTCCGCACATCTCGTGACCGAACGTCAGGTCCTTGGGGATCGCCCCGTAGACCTCCTTCATCTCGCCCCGCCAGATGTGCAGGTCCGACCCGCACACGCCGGCCCGGGTGAGCCGGATGAGCACGGCCCCCGGCTCCACCTCCGGCACCGGGTACTCGCGCAGCTCGAACTCCCCTCCGTACGCCTTGAGCACCGCGATGCGACCGTTCATGGGACCTCCCGGGGTCGAACGGGGCGAATGGGTCGCGCGACGCGCGCGATCAGGTGAGCGGGATTATATCCCGCGCCCGGAGCGACCGGCCGGCCCACGCCCCGCCCGCGGCGCCGCGCCCCCGGCTCGGGTCGACGTCCGCACGGGATATAATCCGCGGGGCCCGGCGAGCGGCTCGTCGCCCCGGGCCACTCCCGCATCGGAGGACACCGCCGTGATCACGCGCTTCCGCGACCGCGTCGTCATCGTCACCGGAGCGGCCAGGGGCATCGGCGCCGACATCGCCCGGGCCTTTGCCGGCGAGGGGGCGCGCCTCGCCATCCTCGACGTGGATGCCGGGGGCCTTTACACGGTGGGCGGCGCCCTCCGTGCCGCCGGGGCCGATGTCCTGGACCTGGTCACCGACGTCACCCGCGGAGCCGAGGTGGACGGGGCCGTCGCGTCCGTGCTCGAGCGCTGGAGTCGGGTCGACGTCCTCGTGAACAACGCCGGCGGCTTCGCGGTGATCCGGCCGACAGAGGAGATCTCCGAGGAAGAGTGGAACGCGATCGTCGCCCTGAACCTGACGAGCGTCTTCCTCTGCTCCCGCGCGGTGCTGCCGGCGATGCGCCGCCAGCGGGCCGGTCGCATTGTGAATGTGGCGTCGGTGGTGGGCCGCGGCGGCGCCGTCCGGGTCACCTCGCACTACGCGGCGGCCAAGGCCGGCGTGATCGGATTCACCCGGCACCTCGCCCTCGAGGCCGGGCCGGATGGCATCACCGTCAACGCAGTGGCCCCGGGCACCACCGCGACCGAGCGCGTGCTCAAGGCGCGAACGCCGGCGGAGACCCGGCGCGTGGCCGAGGCGATCCCCCTGCGGCGGCTGGGCGAGCCCCGCGAGATTGCCCGGACCGTCCTGTTCCTGGCCTCCGACGACGCCAGCTTCGTCAACGGCGCCACCCTCGACGTCAACGGCGGCCAGCTCATGGCGTGACCGACCTTCCCCCGCGGGCAGCCCGGCGGCGGAGCGCGGCGACGCTGGTGTCCTGAGTCAGCCGTGTGCCGACAAGGTGCTGGGCGGGGAGGGCCCCCACCCCACCCGGCGCCGCGAGTCGACGAACTTCTGACTCGAGCGCTAGCCGCCGCGCGCATAGCGGCGGCAGACGAGGCGCAGGTGGTCGCGAAAGTGAGGCTGCAGGCGGCTGGTCCAGTCGCTCGTCCGGGCCCGCTGCCACCCGGCCGACTCCACGACGGAGGGGCTGGCCAGATGGTAGAGCGCCACGTACGTGCGGTTGCCGCTGCTGCCCCGGAAGCGGCGGGCGGACAGCACGCCCGGGACGGCGGCGAGCGCCGGAATGTGCTCCTTGTCGTACCACTCGTTGAACTCGCCCTCGAGCTCGGGCCCGATGTTGATGGCGTTCAGCAGGAGCCCGCCGGCACTCGCGGGGGCGATCTCGTCCCCGGGCAGGATCTGCTCGCCCTCGTACCGCATGAGGCGATCGACCCGGCCGGTCACGCGCTTCGACCACGGGGACAGGTTCTCGCCCCCGATCGCGAGATACGCCGCG
>DATKEI010000249.1:0-3885 GCA_035544455.1 Binatia bacterium
CTTGCGGAGGCCGCCACCGGGGCGGGCGGTGAACGTTCGACTCGGGACACTAGTGTCCTGAGTCAGAAATGTGCCGACAAAGCGCCGGGCGGGGTGGGGGTCCTCCCCGCGGGACACGCTGTGTCGCGGAGCGCTACCGGCCCTCAATGGGGCCACGAGATGGGTGGTGGGTGGCTTCGGCCATCCGCAGACGATACGGTCCTGCGGGGAGGACCCCCACCCCACCCGGCGCCGCGAGTCCACGAACTTCTGACTCGGGACACTAGGTCAGGAGCGCGCCGCGCGTCCGGGTCGGAAGCCGGTAGACGCTGGTGCGCGCGGTGAGGAACAGGACGGTCCCGTCCTCGCCCCACGCCAGGTTCGCGGGCAGCTCCGGCAGGACGATGCGCCCGAGCCTGGTGCCGTCGGGGCGGCACACCCAGACGCCGCCCGGCCCGGTGCAGAAGACATTGCCGTGCACGTCCACTTTGAGGCCGTCGGGCACGCCGGGATCGTCCGACGCCATGTCCAGCAGGACGCGGCTCCCGGTCAGCGCGCCGTCCGGCCGCACGTCGAAGGCCCGGATGTGCTTGTGGGCCGAGTCGTCGATGTAGAGCACCGATTCGTCGGGCGAGAACGCCAGGCCGTTCGGCAGCGCGAAGTCGCCCACGAGCAGGTGAAGGGTCCCGTCGGGGGCGAGGCGGTACACGCCGTGGCAGGGCTGCTCCTTCCCCGGGATGGGCTGAGTCCACCAACCCGGAGGGCGTGTCGTTCCCGGAGTCGTCGGCCGGACGGCGTAGGGCGGGTCGGTGAAGTAGATCGAGCCATCGGATCTCACCACGATGTCGTTGGGGCTGTTGAGCCGCTTGCCCTGGAACTGCTCGGCCAGGACGGCGCGGGTGCCGTCGTCGCCGATGCGGCTCACCCGGCGGCCGTCGTGCTCCGCCGCGATCACGCGGCCATGGCGATCCAGGGTGAGGCCGTTGGAGGTGCCCGTGGCGAACGTCGTCAGCTCCGGGCCTTCCGGCAGGCGGCGCCAGCGCGCGATGCGCGTGTTCGGGATGTCGCTGAAGAGCAGCTCGCGACCGCGCCACACCGGCCCCTCGGTGAACCCGAGCCCGCCGGCGATGCGGTCGATCGGAGCGTCGGGGGCGACGAGCTCGTGCAGACCTGGATGATGTGCTTCGAGCGGCGTCATGAGACCTCCTCGCGTCGAGACATTGCGGTGCCCGCCCGGCGTTCGCCGCGGCGTCCCCAGGGTATCCGGGATGCGCCAGTCCCGGTAGAGGCGACGAGCCAGCAGCGCGGGCCGGCCTTCTCTCCTCGGTCGGGTCTTCCGGGGAGATGACGGTCCGCCCCTCGGGGTGCCGGAGCACGGCGCGGGCTCCTCGCGTGGGTTGCGCTCCCGGCAGGCCAGGACCCTCCCGCGATCACCGGGTGGCGCCGGCAGGCGACGCTGAAGGCCATGTCGCGCTGCGGGCGCGTCCGATATGATGGCATCATGCTCGGCCAACCTCTCGCCACCGGGGCGGGCGCCGGCGGTCTGGGCCGCGGGGGCGCGGACGCGACGGATCCGGCCATCTCGGCGATCCGTCAGTTCCTGCGCGGTCGGACCGACGTTCGCCTGGCGGTGGTTTTCGGCTCGCGGGCGCGAGATAGGGCGACGTCGGCCTCGGACGTCGACGTCGCCCTGCGCGCGCCTGGTGTCGACCTGCTCGCCCTCGCCGCCGATCTGTCACGGATCACCGGCCACGAGGTGGATGTCGTGGATCTGGAGGGGCTCGGCGTGCCGTTGCTCGCCCGCATCGTGGAGGAGGGGGTGGGAGTCCACGAGGCCAGGCCAGGGGCCCTGGCCACCTGGCGGGCGCGGGCCCTCGCCGACCTCGAAACGGACCGGCCCTGGTTCGCGCGGATGCGCGATGCGTGGCTCGCCCGCGTGGCCTCCCACGGCGTGTGATGGTCGATCCTGACCTCGTCGCCAGCAAGCTGAGCGAGCTGGCCGACCATCTGGAGCGTGTTCGCGCCCGGCGCAAGGCCACGGCCGATGAACTCGGGCGAGACCGCGACGCGCTCGACCTGGTCTCCTTCCACCTGATGCTCGCGGTACAGACCTGCGCCGACATCGCCAGCCACCTCATCGCTGACGAAGGCTGGGCGGCGGCCGGGTCCCTGGGTGGCGCGTTCGAGCGCCTCCGGTGCCAGGGCGTGATCTCCGCACCGGTGTGCGGGGCCCTCGCCCGGGCGGTGGGACTCCGCAACGTGGTCGCGCACGGGTATTCCGGCGTGCGCCCAGAGATGATTCACGCCGCCGTGACCGCCGGCCTGGCCGATTTCGCGGCGTTCTCCAGAGAGGTTGCGACCTGGACTCGGGATCGACGGTGAAGGGACCACACGCGACGCGGCCCAAGGAGACTGAGCATTGACCCCACCCGTGAACGTCCCCACCTTGCGGATCGCGGTTCTCGCCGATCTCCGGGGCAGGGCGGGACGCGAGGCCGGGGATTTCGCTCCTCCGATCGCACCGCGGCGCCTGATCCCGGTGGACGTGGACAACTTCGAGCGCATGCTGGCGCGCATCGAGCCACGACTCGAGATCCGCCTGGGGGATTCAGATTCTCCCCGGCTGCCGATCGTCTTTCGCCGCCTCGAGGACTTCCACCCCGACGCTCTCCACCGCGACATGGAGCTGTTCGGCCCTCTCCGCGACATCCGCCGGCGCCTTCTCGATCCGTCCACCTTTGCCGCGGCCGCCGCCGACTGGTCGCGCGCCGTCGGCCTCACCGCGGGCGCGGGGCCGACGGTGGGGCCGCCCTCCCCTTCCGAGCCCGAGGACGACGAGGCGACACACCGGAGGCTGCTTGGCCGCGGCCCGACCGGGAGCGCCCGCGCTCCGGCGAGCGCGCCGGCCGGACTCGATCGACTGCTTCGCCAGATCGTCGCGCCCCACATCGTGCCCGGCGCCGACCCGCGCCTGCCGGAGCTGCTGCGGTCCGTGGATGACACGACCGCCGCGCTCCTTCGCGCGATCCTTCACCACCCCGACTACCAGGCGCTCGAGAGCGTCTGGCGTGCGGTCCACGACCTCGTGACGGGGCTCGAGACGGACGGCGCCGTCGAGGTGCGCCTCCTCGACGTGACGAAGGCCGAGCTGGGCGACACCGGCGCCGGGGATTGGGCGCCGGCGGTCGAGCGTCTCCTGAACAGTCGCGACTCTGCGCACGACCCCGCCTCCGTCTGGCCGCTGCTTGTCGCCGCCTTCGCGTTTGGACCGGGCGAGGACGACGTGACCCTCCTCGAGCGCCTGGGGGCGATCGCGCGCCGTACCGGGGGGCCCGTCCTCGCCGCCGCCGATCCCGGCATTGTCGGATGCCGCTCCTTCGCGGAGGCGCCGGACCGCCGCGACTGGAGCGCGCCCGACGCCGGCACGGCGGCGCGGTGGCGCCGGCTCCGCGAGAGCGCCCTGGCGCCGTGGATCGGTCTCGCGATGCCTCGGATCCTGCTCCGTCTGCCGTATGGCCAGCGCACGGACCCCATCGAGGCCTTCTCCTTCGAGGAGCTGTCGTCCGGCCGCGATCACGAGGCCTACCTCTGGGGCAACGCCGCCTTCGGCTGTGCCCGCCTGATCGCCTCGTCGTTCGTGGAGAACGGAACGGCCATGGAGCCCGGGGACCACCTGCAGCTCGACGACCTCCCGACTGCCGTGTACGACGACGACGGAGAACCCAGGATGAAGCCCTGCGCGGAAGCCGCCCTGAGCGACGTCTCCGCGGAGGCGATTCTCGACGCCGGGGCGATGCCGCTCCTGGCTTCGTCCCGGCGCAATACCGTGCGCGTCATGCGCTTCCAGTCGATCGCCCATCCGCCGCGGCCCCTCGCCGGCCCATGGGGGCCCTCCCCTTCCTCCTC
>DATKEI010000250.1:0-8573 GCA_035544455.1 Binatia bacterium
AGGATGGCGCTCTCATCGAGCACCATCCCGACGCCCGACTGCCGCGCGATCTCGTTCAGCGCCGTGGCCACACCCCCGCGCGTCGGGTCGCGCAGGCAGTGAATCTCCGCCCCGGTGTCGATCATGTCGAGGACCAGCTCGTGGAGCGGCGCGGTGTCGCTCGCGATCGGCGCCTCGAGCTCGAGCTCCGCCCGGGCCGCCATGATCGTCATACCGTGTTCGGCGATCGGTCCGCTCAGGATCACGAGATCGCCTGGCCGCGCGCGGGTCGCCGAGATCGTGGCGCTATGCGTGACGAGGCCGATGCCCGCGGTGGTGATGAAGCAGCCGTCGGCCTTGCCCCGGTCGACCACCTTTGTGTCACCGGTGACGAGGAGCACGCCGGCCGCCTTCGCCGCGTCGCTCATCGAGGTCACGATGCGGCGCAGGTCCGCCAGCGGAAACCCCTCCTCCAGGATGAAGGCGGCGCTCAGGTACAAGGGCCGCGCTCCCGCCATCGCGAGGTCGTTGACCGTCCCGTTCACCGCGAGCGACCCGATGTCACCCCCGGGGAAGAAGAGCGGCGTCACGACGTGGGCATCGGTCGTGAACGCCAGGCGCTCGCCCCCGACGCTCAACACGGCCTGATCATCGAGCCGGTCGAGATACGAATTGCGAAAGGCGGGCAGGAAGTAGCGGGCGATCAGCGCGGCGGTCATCGTGCCGCCGCTGCCGTGGCCAAGCAGGACGCGGTCCGTCGGCGCGAGCGGCGGCGGGCAGCGCAGAGCGACCTCCACCGGCCCACCTTCAGATGACATCGTCTTCCCCGAGGACCATGTGCACGAGATCCCAGACGATGTGGTAGAGCGCGACGTGCGCCTCCTGGATCCGGTGGACGCTGTACGACGGCACGACGAAGGCATGATCGGCGAGGTCCACCAGACGTCCTCCGTCCTTCCCGGTGAAGGCGATGGTCAGGAGCCCGACGGCGCGCGCCACTTCGAGCCCGTGCACGAGGTTCGGCGACTGGCCGCTCGTGCTGAGCGCCAGGGCCATGTCCCCGGCCCGGGCCAGGAGGCGCAACTGGTCGCCGTACACGCGGGCGAAGTCGCGATCGTTCGAGATCGCGGTGAGGAGCGCCTGATCGGTCGCGAGCGCCATCGCCGGAAGAGGCCGGCGCTTCTCGACGATCGGGTGGCAGAACTCCACCGCCACGTGCTGGGCGTCGGTGGCGCCCCCGCCGTTGCCCATCACGTACAGCCGCCCGCCGCCCTGGAAGGCGTCGGCCATCGCCCGCGCGAGGCCCTCGATGCGATCCGCCTCGGCCCGGAAGAACGCTTCCTTCACGTCTGCGCTCTCGCGCGCCTTCCGGAGGATGGCGTCCTTCACGCCACGGGCACCCGGTCCTGGCGGCGCCCGTGGGCGTAGTACGCGGCGCACGCGCCCTCGGCGGAGACCATGGTGGCTCCGAGCGGCCGGGCCGGAGTACACCGGGTGCCGAAGGCGGGACATTCCGGCGGCCGCTTGAGCCCGCGCAGGATCTGCCCGCTGATGCACTCCGCCGGTTCCTGCGCCTGGAGGGTGGTCACCTCGAACCGCCGCTCCGCGTCGTGGGCGTGGAGCTCGTAGCGCAGGCGGAGGCCGGATTTCGGGATGGTCCCGATCCCTCGCCACCGCTGGTCGCACACCTCGAACGCCGACCACATGAGACGCTGCGCGGCGACGTTGCCCCCGGGACGGACCACCCGGGAGTACTGATTCTCCACGCCGGCGAGACCCGCTTCCAGCCGCCGGACGGCCCGGCAGATGCCGTCGAGCAGATCGACGGGCTCGAAGCCCGTGATCACGATGGGCACCCGGTAGTGCCGGGCCAGGGCTTCGTACTCGCGGGTGCCCATCACGGTGCATACATGCCCGGGCCCCAGGAACGCCTGGACGCGATTGCCCGGTGACTGGAGCACGGCGGCGATGGCTGGCGGCACGAGCACCTGGGAGACAAGCATCGAGAAGTTCGCCACGCCGAGCTGGCGCGCGCGCATCACCGCCAGCGCGTTGGCCGGTGCGGTCGTCTCGAAGCCGATCGCGAAGAACACGACCTCGCGCCCGGGGTTGTCCTGCGCGATGCGCACCGCGTCGATCGGCGCGTACACGATGCGCGCGTCAGCGCCCTCCGACTTCAGCCGCAGCAGGTCGGTGTGCGAGCCGGGCACGCGCAGCATGTCGCCGAACGAGGTGAGGATCACCTCGGGCCGCCGGGCGATGGCATGCGCCTTGTCGATCTGCTCGAGAGGGGTGACACACACGGGGCACCCGGGACCGTGGACCAGCTCGAGTCCCTCGGGCAGCAGGCGGTCGATGCCGTGCTTGACGATCGAGTGCGTCTGCCCGCCGCACACCTCCATCAGCGTCCACGGGCGAGTCGTGAGGCGCCGGATCTCGTCCAGGATCTTCGCGGCCACGCGGCCGTCGCGGTACTCGTCGAGGTACCTCATCCCTCGGCCTCCGGCGCTCGGAGCTCCTCGAGCTGGCCCAGCGCCTCGAGGAACTGGTAGGTCCGCTCAGCCTCCTCCGGATCGACCAGGCTGAGGGCGAAGCCGACGTGCACCAGCACGTAGTCGCCCACCCCCGCCTCGGGGAGCGGCTCGAGGCAGACCTTGCGCACGGTCCCCCCGAAGGCGACGCGCGCCATGCGCAGCCCGCGGTCCTCGTAGACCTCGCGGATGTGGCCGGGAATGGCGAGGCACATCAGGAGCCCGTCAACATGTCGGTAGCGTCCATTGACCCTTGCCTCGCGCGCACAGACTGAGCGACGGCGCCGGTCCGCTCACTCTAGACGGACGGCGAGGACTGGTCAACCGCAGCGCGACCGCCCTTCGAAGGATCGAACCGACGGCGACGCGGCCGGCGGATCACGTCCCCCGGGTTGCCCCGGCCGACTTCCAGGAATCCGATGAAGGCGCGCGCGCTTGCGCTCAGGGCCCGGGCGTCGTGGTGGATCGCGTGGAAATGGCGCCGGATCGCGAGTCCCTGGAGACGCCGGGCATGGATCCGCCCATGAGCCACCTCGGTCCGGACGGCATGGACGGAGACGAACGCCACCCCGAGCCCCGCCATCACGGCCTGCTTGATGGCCTCGGTGTGTCCGAGCTCCATCACGCGTCCGAGCCGCGCCCCCGTGTGCTGGAGAGCCCGTTCCATGACCTGCCGGGTGGCCGACCCTTCCTCGCGGATCAGGAGCCGCTGATCCGCGAGATGCTCGGGGCGGATGTCCCGGCGGGTCGCCCACGGGTGGGTCGGCGCGACGATGAGCACGAGCTCGTCGACGAGCCCCGCGCTCACGCATTCCTCCCCCGCCCGGAGCCCGTGGCCCCCGACCACTCCCAGATCGAGCTCGCTCGTCCGGATCCGCTCCTCGATCCCGGCCGAGTTCGCGATCGTCAGGGTGAGCGCGATCCCCGGGTAGCGCTGCTCGAACGCCGCGATCACCGCCGGTAGCACGTAGATGCCGGGCGTGGTGCTGGCGCCCACGCGGAGCGATCCGCGCCGGAGGTCGCCCAGGTCGGCGACCGCCTCGCGGGCGCTCGTGAGAGTGGCGAAGAGGCGCGTTGCGTGCTCGGCGACGATCCGACCGGCCTCGGTCGGGGCGACGCGCCGGCCGAGGCGGTCGAGCAGCCGGGCCCCCAGCACCCGCTCCAGCTCCGCGATGTGCTGGGACAGCGCCGGCTGGCTCACATGGAGCACCGCGGCGGCGGCCCGGAAGCTCCCCGCCCCCAGCACCGCCCGGAACACCTCGAGCTGGCGCAGCGTGATGTCCATTAGCACTGGCTTATAACCCGGATAAGAACATCATATTGGAGCTTATTCAAGCGCCCCGGTATCGTGACGGGCGAGTCGTGCCGGGACGCCACGGCCCTGTTTCGCCACGCCGTCGTGACGCGGGGTCGCCAGGGATCAGCGATCTCGTGGGTGGTCGGTGCGGCCTGGGGAAGGTCATTGGACCTGATCGCGGCCGAGCCCGCGCTTCGCCTGAGTCTCTTCGTCCTCGTGCTCGGCATCGTGGCCCTCGCAGAGGCCGCGGCGCCACGGCGGCCGAGGGCCCTGCTCCGCCGCGCCCGATGGCCGGCGAACCTCGCGATCGTCGCGCTCAGCACGGTCGTCGTCCGCGTCATGGTGCCGGTGACCGCGGTCGGCATGGCGGTGATCGCCGAGGAGCGCGGCTGGGGATTGTTCCACACCGGCCTGCCGGTGCCGGCGTGGGCGGCGATCGCCCTCTCCGTTGTCCTGCTCGACCTCGCCATCTACCTGCAGCACGTGCTCTTCCACGCCGTGCCGCTCCTGTGGCGTCTGCACCGCATGCATCATGCCGATCTCGACGTCGATGCGACCACCGGGGCGCGCTTCCATCCCGTCGAGGTCCTGCTCTCGATGGTGTTCAAGCTGGGCGGCATCGTCGCCCTCGGCGCGCCGCCCGTGGGTGTGCTGGTGTTCGAGGTGCTCCTGAACGCCGGCTCCACCTTCAACCACGGCAACCTCCGCCTCCCGGACCCGGTCGACCGGGCGCTGCGCTGGCTGGTCGTCACGCCCGACATGCACCGCGTCCATCACTCGATCGTCCCCGCCGAGACGAACAGCAACTTCGGCTTCACCCTGCCCTGGTGGGATCGCCTCGGCGGCACGTACCGGGATCAGCCGGCGGCGGGCCACGCGCAGATGACGCTCGGGATCGAACAGTTCCGCGACCCGCGGTCCCGCCGGCTCGACCGGCTGCTGGTGCAACCCCTCCTCGAAGACGGTGGGGGGTACGCGCTGTCGGGGCGGCGTCCAGGCCCATGACCGCCCGGAGCGTCTGCCAGGGGCTCGTGTCCCTGGTGGTCCTGGCCGCAGGCGCGGTGGCCGTGGCCGGGGTGCTTGGCCGGCCGAGAGCAGCACCATCGGCGTCGTGGAGCGATTGCGCCGCTCCACTGGTCGGGCCGCATGACGTTGGTCCTTACGGCTCCTCGGCAGCAAAGGCGCCGTACTCGAACGTAAGCCGATAGCGAGCCCCGCAGCACTCGATCACGTCCCCCGCGCAGGCGCCCGCCGCCAGCGTCACCTGCTGGTCGCAGGCGGGACAGCTCACCCGGTGCGCCAGGGACGCCACCCAGCGCCCGCCCTCCCGACGCACCCGCAGAGCGTGGCCCGCGCAGTTCGGGCAGTCCACCAGGTCTCCCGACGTGATCCCTTTCGTCAGCGGCACCTCGGCGCCACAGTCCGGGCAGCGCACGATCCTCACGGCCTTATCCCGAGAAACCGCTGCAGTCGGCCGCGGTCGAAGCCCACCACGACCTGGTCGCCGACCGTGATCACCGGCACAGCTATCCGGCCGGTCCGGGCGACCAGCTCGTCGCGCGCCGCCGGATCCTCGGCTACGTTCTTGGCTACGTACTCGATCCCGTGAGACGAAAGGAACTCTTTCGCCGCGTGGCACGACTGTCAGGCGCTCGACCAGTAGACCTTGACGTGGTGGCCCATCATCGCCAGCCCTCCAGCAGGAGCCCTCCGAAGATGCGCCTTCCCAACTCGAAGCCCCCTTCCACCGTCGTCGCCGCCACGGCTTGCCCGGGATTCGCCGCCCACCACATCCGCAGGTGTTCTTCCGACCGGAAGAAGTTGAGCGCCGTTCAGAGGGACCGGCAGAGCCGTCGCTCGACCGGGGTCCGCGCCGCCACCGTGACCATCAACCCTGCCGCCTCGGGCCCAGGGCCTTGCGGATCGACCGGGAACTCGATCGACTCCCGGCAGTGATGACACTCCGACACGACCCGGACGGGCTCGCCCAGCATCGGCGATACGCCGAGCGCATCGATGGCGCAGCACACGAAGCGCTCCCGGCCGTCATCCCGTCGGCCCCGATTGTCACCTGGGCGCGGATCCTCCCGCTGCTCGCGGCGGTGACGCCGAGGTCGCGGTACTTGAAAAGAGTTGCGCGCATCTCTACGGGGCGCGCGATCCTGCTTCTAACTCGATGTGCTTGCAGCTCCGGACCGTCGGTGTTAGCCTCAAGACCCATGATTCGTAACCCCCATCGGCTGGTCCCGCTGCTGTTCGTCGCGCTTCTCGGGCTCACGGTGTGCGCCGTCTCCCTGGCGAATGCCGAGACGACTCACGGCGACATCTGCATCGGAGCCAAGGCGGCACACGAGTCTCCAGGGCCCTCGACCGGGGACATCCTCGCGGTCCCGCTCGGGGACGTGTCGCTGCGGCCGCCAGATCAGCCCGCCAGCATCAACCTGCCCGATGCACCTCGAAAGTGCGCCTGCACCGGTCTTTCAGGGTCGCGTACTCCTCGCGCTCCGCCCTCCGTCTAGCCCTCTCTCCCGCTCGCTTCACACGCCCGCTCGATAGGTAGCTGTGCGCCCCGGCGTGTGTCTCGCCTGGGCGACTCGCACCCATCCGAGGCGGGTGTCAACGGCACAACTCTTTCGGGAGGACATCATGGCGACTGAGACTACCACTCGCTATTGCCCCGTCTGTGGGAAGGCTGTACCCGAGGCGACCTACGACCGCTTCGGGGAGTGGGCCTGCTCCGAGGCTCATGCCGAGGAGTACGTCGTGGAGGTTCGAGCGCAAAAGCAGCGGCAGCTGGCCAAGGCCGACCCGGCCTCCGCGCCCGCGCCCCAGAGACGGCGAGGGGGATGCTGCTGACGTCAGGGCGGCCTGCAAGACCATGGGCGCTGGCAAGACGGTGACCAGGGGCGCGGCCCGGTCTGTGCCGGGCCGCCACCGGCGGCGGGTGCGTCGGTGGCTCTGGACCCTCGGAGGGGTCGCGCTCGTCGGCGGGCTCGTCGGCTACCTCGCCTGGAGCTACGGCTGGGGCGGCGTGCCCTCGGTCGGCGACCGGGCGCCAAGCTTCACGCTCGAGGACGGCGACGGCCAGCCGGTGAACCTGAGGGAGTATCTCGGGCGCAAGCCGGTCGTGCTGGCCTTCTACATGACGTATGGGTGAGACAGGTGTCGCGTGCAGCTCGGGAAGCTGCGGGAGCGCCTCGACATGATCCGGGAGACCGGCGCTGAAGTGTTCGCCATCAGCAATGACGACCGCGAGCGCGCGCGGCAGATGGCGGACGAGCTCAAGCGGGCCATCCCGGTCCTGGCCGATCCCTCGATGCGGGTGATCTACCGCTACGGGATGAAAGGGCAGGGGATGCCGATGGCCGACATGGGCTATGTCGTGATCGACAACACGGGCGTGATCCGGCACCGGACGATCGATCGGCAGTTCGGTGAGCACGCCGACGCGATTCTGAACGCGCTCAGGGCATCGCCCGTCGCGACCCAGCGCTGACGAAAGGGGATAGCGAGATGCGCATGCTGATCTGGGGCCTGGTGGCCGTGCGGGCAGTGCTGAGCCCGGCGGTGGGGCCCGCCCTGGGGGCCGAGAAGCCGTCCTTCGAGCACGTCCATGCGCTGGCGTTCATCGCTGACGGGCAGCAGCTCTTCCTCGGCGCCCACACCGGACTCTTCAGGAGCCAGGACGGGGGCCGCTCCTGGCAGGCCGTCTCGCTGCCCACGACGCACGGACACGTCGACGTCATGGCGGTGACGGCGCACCCCGAGGACGCGAGCACGCTCTACGTCGCGACCCACGAGGCCGGCGTCTTCAGGTCCACCGACGGCGGTAAGACGTGGCGCGAAGCCAATGTCGGCCTCGCGGGACTCGACGTCCACGGCCTTGCCATCGACCCGCGCGAGCCCCAGAAGCTCCACGCCGCCGTGCGGGACAAGGGCGAGGGGATCTATCGGAGCACGGACGGCGGCGGGAAATGGGTTCGGGTCGACGACGGATCGGGCGGCGAGGTGAAGGTGCTGAGCTCGGTGAACATCTCGACGGGCATGGGCGGGATCTTCCTCTACGCGGGAACCGCCGAGGGGCTCCAGCGCAATCCGGACTGTTTCTGAGGGTGGAAGGTCGTGGGCGGTCTGCCCACCGGCACGGTGAACGGCTTCGCGGGGCATCCGAGCAATCCGAAGGTCATGTACGTCGCGATGCGAGACGGCGTCTTCCGCAGTGAGACCGCCGGGGAGGCGTGGACGCGGCTCTCCAGCGGGCCGAAGAACACGGCGGCGGTCACGATCAACCCCAAGCGGCCGAATGTCGTCTACGCGGTGACGGCGGAGGGGAGGATCTACCGGAGCGAGGATGGAGGAGGGCGATGGGACGAGCAACGCTGACGCTAGCGCTCGCCATGGGGCTCGCCGGCGCCTCGGTTGCGGCCACGGTGGGGGCCGGCACGGACCCGTTCGAGCTGATGAAGGTCCAGCGCTTGGCGCCACCGGTCGCCGCGCCGGACCTCGCCTTCACGGCGCTCGACGGGCGCCCCGTGCGGCTCAGCGAGCTCCGGGGCAAGGTGGTGGGATGGTGCGGATGATGGAGATGATGGGCTCGATGGGCGACATGACGGGCGGCCTAGGCCACCCCATGGGTGGATCGCCGCACCACGAGAGCTCGCCCTCGCCGAAAGAGTGATGCCGGTTTCCGCCCGCGCCGTTCGCCGGTGGATCTGGCTCGCGGGCAGCCTCGCCCTCGTCGTGGGGGCGGGCCTCGCGGCGTGGGT
>DATKEI010000251.1:0-5173 GCA_035544455.1 Binatia bacterium
GGCACGCGCCAGGGGGCGGGCTCCCGGACAGATGGAGTAGTCTGGGGTCATGAATGAGCCGATGCTGCCGGTCAAGCTCGATTCCACGTCGAACGGGGAGTATGCGCCGGTGCCCGTCGGGGGGCTGGTGGAGCGGGCGAGGATCCTGGCCGCGGAGCGGATCGCCGCGAACGCGCGCCGGACCGGCCAGAGCCGCCGCGGCTTTCTCACGGGCCTCTGCGGGGTCGCGACCACGCTGTTGACCCTCAACGAGGCTTTCGCCTGGCGCGGCAATCGGGGCGGCGTCTTCGATCTGCCGCGCGATGCCGCCCTCGACCCGGCCGCGGCGGCCCAGGTCCTGTCCGGGCGCGAGTTCATCTTCGACATCCAGACCCACATGGTGGAGGCCGACGGGGCCTGGCGCCGTCGCCGGCCCACGGCGATGGGCTGGCTCGCCAGCACGCCGCAGGGCGCGTGCGGCGAGGCGGATTTCCTCCGCTGCTTCGACGCGCCGCACTTCGTCAAGGAGATCTTTCTCGACAGCGACACCGACCTGGCCGTCCTGTCCTTCGTGCCGGAGCTGCCCGAGAACAACCCCCTCACCCTGCGCGAGGCGGCGCGGGTGCGCGAGGTGGTCGGGGCGCTGGGCAACGGGCGCCGGCTGTTGCTCCACGCCATGGTCGTGCCCAACGCCGACCTCGCCGCGCGCGAGCTCCCGCGCATGGAGGAGACGCACCGGACCTACGGCATTGCCGCGTGGAAGGTGTACACGCAGTGGGGGCCGAAGGGCGTGGGCTGGTGGCTCGACGACCCGAAGGTCGGCGTGCCCTTCATCGAGGAGGCGCGGCGGATCGGGGTGAAGACCATCTGCATCCACAAGGGGCTCAGCTTCCCCGGCCAGGAGCCGCGCTTCGCCGCCTGCGACGACGTGGGCCGCGTCGCCCGCATGTATCCCGACGTGACCTTCATCATCTACCACTCCGGCATCGAGGCCGACCGTCGGGAGGGCGCCTACGATCCCCGCCGGGCGGACCGCGGCGTGGACAGCCTGGTCAAGTCGCTGCTCGACAACGGGGTTCCCCCGAACTCGAACGTCTACGCGGAGCTGGGCTCGACGTGGCGCCTGGTGATGCGCGACCCCACCCAGGCCGCCCACACCGTCGGCAAGCTGCTCAAGTACGTGGGGCCGAAACGGGTGCTCTGGGGGACGGACTCCATCTGGTACGGCTCGCCGCAGGACCAGATCCAGGCCTTCCGCGCGTTCCAGATCAGCCGCGAGCTGCAGGAGCGCCACGGCTACCCGGCCCTGACCCCCGCGATCAAGGCCGACATCTTCGGCCTGAGCGCGGCGCCGGTCTACGGGATCGACCCCGCGGGGGCTCGCCGCCGCGCGGACGCCGACCCGGTGGGTCGCCTCCGGGCGTCGTATCGGGAGGACCCGCGGCCGACCTTCGCGACGTACGGCCCGCGCGACGGTCTGGAGTGGCGGCGTCGGCGGGCGCTCCAGGGCCCCGGCCCGGGCTGACGTTCTCTCGCCCGCGGAGGGCGGCGGCCCATCTCGTCCCCGCCGGCCCGCCCGCCCGCAGCAGGCCGGCTCGGCCGCTCTTGCCGCTCGGTCGGGCCGCCCGCCCGGCCTCGACACCGGTGTTCGGCGCCCTTGCCGCGTCGGGGGCCGGGGTCGATCCCTGGCCACGCGAGCGCGCCCCGAGGACCGGGGCCTCCGGGAGAGCTGGTGCCCCGGCACGCCCTCGGCTTGCCTTCGGCGTTCCCTCCTGCCCCGATTGCCGCAGGTAGCCCGACACGAGCGCGGGCACGTGCGCCTTCTCGTCGACCCCGCGCATCGCCATGTTCCGCCCACACCGCGAACCCTGATCGAGCTCCTGATGGGCTCCAGTAGGCCTTGTACCGTCGACCCGGGTGGCGTGGCCCGAGGACGGGCACGCCCTGGCCCGGGGCTCCCGGGAGACACCGCCGTCAGTTGTCGCCGGAGCCCGAGTCGCCTATGATCGGCGGGCCGGCGGGCCGGCGGGCTGCCGCCGCCATCGACCCCGTCCGCGGGCGGCCCGCCGCCCGGCTGTGACGATCCCCGATCCCTCGAAGGGCGCCGGGCTGCGGCGCCGAAGGAGCCCTCGATGATGCGAGCTGTCATGGCAGTGATGGCCCTGATGACCGTCTCCGTGGCCGGCGCGACCGGCGCCTGGGCGCAGGCCCGGGAGCTGGTCATGGGCAACGTCAATCCGCCCAAGCATGGCACCGCCCTCGCCGCCCAGCAGTTCGCCGACAAGGTCGGGGAGCTGACGGGCGGAAAGGTGAAGATCGTTCACCACCACTCGGGCGCCCTCGGCGGCGAGCGGGAGGTGGCCCAGCAGATCCAGCTCGGCACGGTGGACTTCGGACCGATCACCACCGCGCCCCTGTCCACGCTGGTTCCGGAGATGTCGGTCTTCCAGCTCCCGTACATCTTTCGCGACTACCAGCACGTGTACCAGGCCCTCGACGGGAGCGAGTTCATCCGGGCTTACTACGACCCCGTGCTCGACAAGAAGGGGTTGAAGCTGGTGGCGTTCTTCGCCGCCGGCTACCGGGGGATCTACGGGCACGCCCCCATCAACGGGGTGGCCGACGTGAAGGGAAAGAAGATCCGGGTTCAGGAGGACAAGATCCTGGTCGCCACCTTCAAGGCGCTCGGGATGATCTCGACGCCGATCGCGTTTCCCGAGGTGGCCACCGCGCTCCAGACGAAGGTCATCGAGTTCGCCGAGGGCGGGATCAACACCTTCTACCACAACAAGTTCTACGACATCGTCAAGAACGTGGCGGATGTGCGCCACACGCACCAGTGCGTGGCCCTCATCATGTCCAAGGCCTCGTGGGCGAAGCAGGACCCGGCCACGCAGAAGGCCATCATGGACGCCGCGAAGCACGCCGAGCAGTGGAACCGGAAGTTCATCCTCGAGGAGGACAAGACCATCCAGGCGCAGGTGCGAGACAAGGGCGTCGCCATCACCAAGCCCGATGCCGGGCCCTTCCGCCAGGCGACGCTGAGCGTCTACGAGGAGTTCTACGCGACGCCCCCGGGCAAGGACGCCAAGAAGGTCGTCGACCACATCCTGAGCATCAAGCCGTAGCGTTGTCCGGGTCCCCGCCTCTCGACCCTGATCGGCGGGGCGCCCCCGCGGCTCCCTTCGGCCGCGGGGGCGCCCGGCTGTACGAGGCCATCGGGTATCTCGCCGGCGCCGTCCTCGCGGCCATGACGGTGGCCGTCTTCGTCCAGGTGGTGCTGCGCTACATCGGCCACGCCGGTGTCGACGGGCTGGACGAGGCTCCCCGCTACCTCTTCGTGTGGCTTGTCATGCTGGGCGCTGCCGCCGCCATGTACCGCGGGGAGCATACCGCGCTCGAGTACTTCCGCGACCGCTGGTCGCCGCGGGCCCAGGCCCTGATCCGCGTGGTGACCGAGGGCGCCGGGATCGCGCTCTTCCTGACCCTGATCTGGACGAGCCTCGTCCTGGTCCCGAACGCCCAGCTCCAGACCAGCGCCGGCCTCGGCCTGCCTCTTGGCTACGTCTTCGCCGCGGTGCCGGTGGGGGCCGTGCTCATCATCCTGCCCATGGCGTGGAACCTCGCCCGCGCCATCCGAGCGCTATGGCCGAGACGCTCCTGATCGTCTTCGTGATCTTCATCCTCCTCGGCACCCCCATCGGCATCGCCCTCGGCATCGGCACGCTCGCCGCCGCCCTCGTCTTCCCCGTTCTCAACCCGATCATCATCCCCACCCGCTTTGTCGGCCTGCTGTCCGACTCCTTCCTGATCCTGGCCGCTCCGCTGTTCATCCTGGCCGGCAACGTGGCGGCCCGGGGCGGCGTGGCGCGGGCCATCATCGACCTCGCCACCGTGCTCGTCGGGCGGTTCCGGGGCGGGCTCGCCTACGTGAACATCCTGGACTCCATGATCTTCGGCGGCATCTCGGGCTCGGCGGTGGCCGACGTCTCGGCCCTCGGGACCTTCCTGATTCCGCAGATGGTGCGCAAGGGCTACGACAAGGACTTCGCCACCGCCATCACGGTCTCCACCGCCGTCATGGCGCCGATCGTCCCGCCCTCGATCGTGGCGGTGGTGTACGCGTGGATGGCCGACGAGTCGGTGGCGGCGATCTTCGCCGGCGGGTACCTGCCCGGCCTGCTCATCGGCATCGGCATGGCGGTGCCGACCTTCGTCATCGCCCGCCGCCGGAACTACCCGCGGGAACCGGCGCCGACCCTCCCCGTGCTCCTGGTCGCGCTGCGCAACGCTCTGCCCGCGATCATGATCCCGGTGATCATCATGGGCGGCATCCTGCTCGGGTGGTTCACCCCGACCGAGGCCGCCGCGGTGGCCGTCGTCTACGCGCTGCTGGTGCCGCCGCTCTTCTACAAGGAGTTTCGCTGGCGCGAGATGCCGGGTATCCTCGCCGACTCGGCGCGGCTGTCGGGCGTCATCGGGCTCATCATCGGGCTCGTCGGCGCCTTCGGCTGGGTGCTGACCTACTCGAAGTTCCCCTTCCGGGTCGCCGAGTTCATCGGGACCTTCGCGCCGACGTGGTGGCTGTTCCTCATCTTCGTGATCGTGCTGTACGTCGGCCTGGGCACGTTCCTCACGCCGTCGGAGATCATCCTGGTCACGGTGCCCGTGCTGCTGCCGGGGGCGGTGGCCATCGGCATCCATCCGATCCACTTCGGCATGGTCTGCGTCATCGCCTCCGCGCTCGGCCACGTGACGCCGCCCGTCGGCCTCTGCCTGTTCGTGGGCATGGCCATCAGCGGCCTGCCCATGGACAAGCTCCTGCGCCCCCTCCTGCCCTTCATCGGCGCGATCATCGTCGTGCTGCTCTTGGTGGCCTTCGTGCCGGAGACGGTGCTGCTGGTGCCGCGCCTGCTCGGCTTCGTCAAGTAGGCGGCGGGCGGCGCCGATCCCGTCGGTCCCCTCGGAAGAAGGGGGCGGGGCTCGGGCCGTGAAACGCCGGACCGGACCGCCGGGTCGGGTCAGCGGGCGAGGAGGAGGCAGGCGGCGCCGGCGCAGGCGAGGACCGCGGCGGTGAGGCGGCGGCCCACCTCGGGCTCGCGGAAGAGGGCGCGCCCCAGCAGCACCGCGATCACCGCCGACATGCGACGGATCGCGTTCACGTACGAGGCCGGGGCCATCGTCAGCGCGCTCG
>DATKEI010000252.1:0-2143 GCA_035544455.1 Binatia bacterium
GGGTCGCGGGGGCCGCGAGCCCGGGGGGTCGCGGGGGCCGCGAGCCCGGGGGGTCGCGGGGGCCGCGAGCCCGGGGTGATAGCATGGTTGGACGGTCATGTCCGAGAACATCATCCTGGTGGGGTTCATGGGGGCGGGGAAGTCCTCGATCGGCCGCCTCCTGGCCCGGCGGCTCGGCCGCTGCTTCGTCGAGACGGACGAGATGATCGCGGCGCGCGCCGGCCGGTCGATCCCCGAGATCTTCGCGGAGTGCGGGGAAGCGCATTTTCGCGGCCTCGAGGACGAGGCGCTGGGGCTGCTCGGCCTGAAGCGCGACGAGGTGATCGCCACCGGCGGGGGCATGCCGTGCCGGGAGGGTCGCCCCGAGGTCCTGCGCTCGCTCGGCACGGTGGTGTGGCTCGCGGGTGATTTCGACGCGCTGTACGAGCGAGCGCGGCGCACCGGAGACCGGCCGATGCTGGCGGGCCGGACGCGCGAGGAAGTGGCCACCCTCTACCGCGCGCGCCAGCCGTTCTACGCGAGGGCCCACCTGACGGTGGACACGACGGGCCTCGGGCCCGAGCAGGTGGCGGGCCGCATCCTCATGGCGCTCCGCGGGGCCGCCGCGACCCGCCCGTAGTGCGCCGAATCGAGAGCGCGTCGACTCGCGGCGCGTTGCCGGCACCCTTTCTGGCCCGGGACAGTGGATGGCGGCCGCCTTCCTGGACCGGTTCCTCGATCGCCCGTTCCTCGGCGACGGGGCTCCCGCACGTGAGCGACTTGCCGGTGGCGACCACGCTCGCCGCCTTCGAGGCGGTGGGCGTGGTCCTGGCCCCCCTGCGATCACCGGCCGTGCGCGCCCGCGGCTTCGCGGTTGCCCGGGGCCCTCTTGCGAATCCCGCGCTCAGCTCCGGGAGCGACCGAGCCGGACGGAGGCCGCCAGCTCCTCCCAGAGCTTCGCAACGTCCTCCCGGGTCACCGCGCGCGAGGCCGCCAGCGACTGGATCCGCGCATACAGCGTGCGCCGCACGTACGCCCGGTGGGGGATGGGAAGGCTCATGAGGAGGGCGATGAACGCGTCGTAGACCTCGTGCGTCCACACCCGCTCGTGCTCGCGGCGCGCGGGCCCGAAGTCGAAGGCGATCTCCCCCGGCCGCCCCGTCGCTGGCCGCCGCGCCGCCCGCGCGTCCGCGGTCGCGGCCTCGTCGATCTGTCCGTCCACCACGACGACGCCGTAGCGCTCCCGGGCGCGGTCCGGGCCGAGGAGGCCCGCCTGCACCTCGTCGCGCACCAGCTCCGCCGAGCGCTCGAAGGGATCCCCCCAGCCGCCGCCCCCCGGCGTGCGGATGCTCAGCACGTCGCCCGGCTCGAGGGCCAGCACGTCGATCTTGGGCAGCGTCCGCTCGCCGGGCGTGCCCGGGTTGAGCACCACGAGGCCGTTGGCGCCCGCCTCGCCCCCCGCGAGCCCCCAGGGCGCGAAGCGCAGGCGCTCCATCCCCCGCGCGGTCACGATGCCCTCGGGCTGGAACACCTGCAGGTCCAGGCGGACGCCGAAGCCGCCGCGGAAGCGCCCCGGGCCCGCCGACTCCGGCACGAGGTGGAAGCGTCGCACCACGACCGGGACCTCCACCTCGAGGCTCTCGGCGGGCGTGGTCCGGAGGAACCCGAGCGAGGCGTCGCACCCGTCGATCCCGTCCCGGCTGGGCCGGCCGCCGCCGCCGCCGATCATGGGCTCGATCACCGTCACGTGGCGCCGACCCGCCTCGGGGTCGGGGAGGGAGAGGGCGATCATGCAGCCCTGCCCGGCGCTCGCCGCGGGCACGTGCTCGGGAACGGCCTGGGCGAGCGCGCCGAGCACGGTGTCGTAGATCCGCACCACGGTGGCGTAGCGCACCCCGCACGCCGCCGGGAACTGCGGGTTGACCACGCTCCCGACCGGGAGCTCCATGCGCAGGGGGCGCAGGAGGCCCGCGTTGACGGGGATCGTGCGGTCCTGCGTGATGAAGTAGTTGATCAGGGCGGTGGCCATGAAGGGATGCACCTGCCCGCCCGTCGGCACGTTCAGCGCGGAGGCCACCTGCGAGTCGCTCCCGGTGAAGTCCAGGTGGATCTCGCCGTCGCCGATCGTCACCGCCACCTTGAGCCGGATCGGGATGTCGGTGGC
>DATKEI010000253.1:0-2210 GCA_035544455.1 Binatia bacterium
TCCCACGCCCCGCCGAACGGGACGACCTTCTGGCGCGGCATGTCCTCGCGGCTGGCGGCGAGGGCCTGCTCGAGCACCGCCCGCGCCGCCTCGCGGAGCTGCCGGCGGGCCGCGCCGTCCACCACCCCCGCCCGCTCGAGAGCGTCGCCGTAGCGCTGGGCCACGCTCGGGTGGGACTGGATCGTCCGGTACAGGACGGGCTGGGTCAGCGCCGGGTCGTCGAGCTCGTTGTGGCCGTGGCGGCGGTAGCAGACGAGATCGACGAAGACGTCCATCCCGAACGCCTGCCGGAATCCGACGGCCAGCCGTCCGGCCTGCACGACAGCCTCCGGCTCGTCGCCGTTGACGTGGAAGACCGGCGCGCGCACGACGCGCGCCGGCTCGGACGGATAGCGGCTCAGCCGGTAGTCGACCGGGTCGGTGGTGAAACCGATCTGGTTATTGATGACGACGTGCACGGTGCCGCCGGTGGTGAATCCCGGCAGCTGGGACATCATCAGGGTCTCGAACACCAGCCCCTGGCCCAGGAACGCGGCGTCGCCGTGCATGAGCACCGGGACCACGCGCGTGCGCTGGCGGTCGTCGAGATAGGCCTGCTTGGCCCGCACCATGCCCTCGACGACGGGATCGATGGCCTCGAGGTGGCTCGGGTTGGACGTCATCGACAGGTGGATCGGGCGCCCCTGCTGCGTGACGTGGTCGTGGGAGTAGCCGAGGTGGTACTTCACGTCGCCGTCGCCGTGGACGTCCCACGGAAGGAACGAGCCCTCGAACTCGGCCAGGATCAGCTCGTAGGGCTTGCGCATGACGTGGGCGAGCGCGTTGAGCCGCCCGCGGTGGGGCATGCCGAGGACCATCTCCTCGACGCCAGCGGACGCGGCATCCTCGACGATGGTGTCGAGCAGCGGAATCAGGGCCTCGCTCCCCTCCAGGGAGAAGCGCTTCTGGCCCACGAACCGCGTCTGCAGGAACTGCTCGAACGTCTCCGCCGCGACCAGGCGCGCGAGGATGCCGCGCCGGTCGTCGTCGCCGAGGGCCGGGCGGTTCCGCGAGGGCTCGATGTGCTCCTGCAGCCACTCCCGCTGCGCCTTGTCGTCGATGGTCATCGACTCAACACCCACGGGCCCGCAGTAGGTGTCGCGCAGGACCGTCACCAGCTCGCCGAGCGGCACGGCGCTCAGGCCCCGGACGGCGCTGGCGTCGACCACGCGGACGAGATCTTTCTCTGACAGCCCCACCTGCTCGAGCTGCAACAAGGGGTGCGTCCGGGGCGTCCGGTCCAGCGGATCCACGTCGGCGGCCAGGTACCCCACCGTCCGGTAGGCGTGCACGAGGTCCGCCACCGCCCGCCCAATCGACGGCCGCTCCCCGGCGGCCCCCATCCCGAACTCGTACCCGGCAAAGACGAGCGCCCAGCGCTCGTCGACGGAGGCGGGATCCTTCCGGTACTGCCGGTAGAGGTCCTCGACGTACTCGGGGTTGCTCCGGGCGATCTCGTCGAAGCGGCTCATCGCTCTCCCGCGGTGGGCCCGCGCGCCAGAAGCGCGCGCAGGGCGTCCGTCACCGCGTCGGGCTGCTCGCGCGGCAGGAAGTGGCCTGCCTTCGGGACGACCCGGCGCTCGGTTCCGGGCGCGAACAGGGACAGGTGGCGCTCCGAGCGGTGGGGGCGATCCACCGCGTCGTCGGCGCCGTGCAGGATCGTGGCCGGCACCCGGATGGGCGGCCGGCGGGCGAGGCGCTGCTCGACCGCGTCGAACCGCGGATCGCCGGGCGCGTTGCCGTGCCGGTGCCGGTAGGAGTGAATCACGACCTCCACGAAGTCCGGGTTGTCGAAGGACCGGGCCGTCTCCGCGAAGGCCTCGTCATCGAACCGCCAGCCCGGGGACCACTCACACCAGAGGAGCTGGCAGATCTCGCGCCTGTTCGCGGCCAGGCCCGCGCGGCCCCGCTCGGTGTTGAAGTACCACTGGTACCAGTAGGCACGCTCCTCGGCCGCCGACGCCGGGGCCGCCGGCGCCAGCGTGTTCTGGACATTGTAGCCGCCGATGGTCACGAGGGCCGCGACGCGCTCGGGCGCCAGGATGCTCGCGATGCACGCCGCTCGCCCGCCCCAGTCGTAGCCGACCAGGGCGGCGCGGGCCAGGCCGAGCCCGTCCATCAGGTCGAGGAGGTCCTGGCCGATCGCCGCCTGCTGGGCCATCCGGGGCGCC
>DATKEI010000254.1:0-3494 GCA_035544455.1 Binatia bacterium
GGCGCCCGGTCGGAGTAAGATCAGCCCTCGTGTACCTCGATCGCGAGCTCTGGGCCTTCACCGCGGGGGTCCGCGGGCGCATGGCGTGGACGGTGGCGGTGGGCCTGGTGGCGGTGGCGGTTGGCATCTTCCGCCTGGCCCTGCTCGGGTGGATCCTCGGCCGTGTGCTGGCGGGGGCCCCCCTGGGCGCGCTGCTGCCGTTGCTCGGCCTGGCCGCGGCGGTGACGATCGCGCGCGGGGGCCTCGAGTACTACCGCACCATGCTCGCCCACGGGACGGCGGGCCGCGTCCAGGCGCGGCTTCGCGGGGCTCTGTACGAGCGCGTCACCGCCCTCGGCCCCGGCTACTTCACGGGGGCGCGCACCGGCGAGGTCATCCTCTCCATGGTGGAGGGCGTGCAGCAGCTCGAGGTGTACTTCGGCCAGTACCTGCCCCAGCTCGTGGTCGCCGCGCTCACGCCGGTGCTGATCTTCGCCTTCATGGTGTTCCTCGACCTGCCGGTGGCGCTGATATTGCTCGCCACGGCTCTCGTCACCCTGGTCGCGCCCTCGCTCTGGCACCGCTGGGACAGCGCGGCCAGCCAGGCGCGCCAGCAGGCATACGGCGCGTTCGCCGGCGAGTTCCTCGACGCAATCCAGGGCCTGGCGACGCTCCAGGCCTTCGGCCAGAGCCGGGCGCGCCTGCGCGTGCTCGAGGACAAGAGCCGCGCCCTCTTCGAGCGCACCATGTGGGTGCTCGGCACCAACACCCTGGCCCGGGGCATCACGGACACCGGCATCGCTCTCGGGGCCGCCGTCGCCCTCGGCTGGGGCGCCTATCGGGTCACCACCGGGCAGATGTCGCTGCCGACGCTCCTCGTCATCCTCATGCTTGGCATCGAGGTGTTCCGGCCCCTCCGCGAGCTGCGGACGCTTCTGCACCAGGGGATGCTCGGGCTTTCGGCGGCCAAGGGCATCCGCGCCCTGCTGGAGGCGCGGCCGGCGGTGACGGACGGGGCCGGCGCGGCGGGCGCCCCCGCGAGCCTCGCCACCGGGGCCCTGCTCCCGCCGACGGTCGCCTTCGCGAGCGTCACCTTCGCCTACCCGGGAGGCCGGCGTCCCGCCCACCGCGGGCTGGACTTCCAGGTCGCCGCCGGCGAGCACGTGGCGATCGTGGGATCGAGCGGCTCCGGCAAGTCGACCGTCGCGCGGCTCCTCCTTCGCCTGTACGACCCGCAGGCCGGGCGCGTCCTCGTCGGGGGCCGCGACATCCGGACGATGAGCCTGCACGAGCTGCGGCGGCACATCGCGGTGGTCAGCCAGGACACCTACCTGTTCCATGGCACGGTCGAGGACAACCTGCGGATGGGCAAGGCGGATGCCACCGCGGCCGAGCTCACGGCCGCGGCCCGTGCCGCCAACGCCGACGAGTTCATTACCGCCCTGCCGCAGGGCTACGGGACGGTCGTCGGCGAGCGCGGGATCCGGCTGTCCGGGGGACAGCGCCAGCGCATTGCCATCGCCCGCGCGCTCCTGCGCGACGCCCCGATCCTGGTGCTGGACGAGGCGCTGTCCGCGGTCGATGCCGAGAACGAGGCGGTGATCCAGGAGGCGCTCGACCGCCTCATGAAGGATCGGACCACGCTCATCTTCGCCCACCGGCTGTCGAGCGTGATCGGGGCCGATCGCATCCTCGTGCTGGACGAGGGGCGCGTCGTCGAGACCGGAACCCATGCGGACCTGATGGGGCGCCGCGGCCTCTACCACCGGCTGATGGCTGCCCAGGCCGCGGAGGGGCCGCCGAGCGCGGACGCCATCCCCGGCCTCGAGCCCGAGCCGGTCGGCCGCGCGGCCGAGGACGCGGGGGCCGAGGCGAGCCCGGTCGCTGACGCCGTGGACGCCGGCAGCCTGGGGTGGCCGCGCGTGATCCGGATCCTGCTCGGCCTGGTTCGCCCCTTCCGCGGGCGCCTGTGGCTCACCTTCGTCCTCGGCGTCGCGCGGGTGACGGCGCTGATCGGGGTGGGAGCGCTGTCCGCGCTCGTGGTCCTGGCGGTGAAGCAGGGGCGGCCCTGGGGGGGCCTCCTCGCCGCACTCCTGGTGGTGGCGCCGATGGCCGGCGTCCTCCACTGGGTGGAGTCGTGGCTGGCCCACGATCTCGCCTACCGGCTGCTCGCGGACATGCGCCTCGCCTTCTTCCGCACCCTCGACGCCCTCGGTCCCGCGTACCTGATGCGGCGGCGGTCGGGCGATCTCGTCGGCGTGGCCACCCACGATATCGAGTTCATCGAGTACTTCTTCGCCCACACCGTGACCCCGGCGGGGGTCGCGGTCCTGGTGCCGACGGCGGTGCTCGCGGTCCTGGCGGGCCAGGGGTGGCTCCTGGCCGCCGCCGTGCTGCCGTTCCTGCTGTACGCGGGGCTATCGCCGGTGATGGCCCGGGCGCGGATCGACCGGCTCGCCTCGCGCGCGCGGGAGGCCTCGGGCGCGCTCAACGCCCACGCCGCCGACGCCGTCCAGGGCCTGGCCGAGCTGGTCGCGTTCCAGCACGAGCGCGCGTGGGGGGCGGCCTTCGAGGCGCGGGCCGCCGAGTACGTGCGGGCGCGCGCCCCGTTCCTCCGCGACCTGACGCTGCAGACCGTGCTCCAGGAGATCGCGACCGGGCTCGGCGGGCTCGCCGTGATCGCGACCGGCGCGGTCCTGGTGGCCTCGGGCCAGCTCGACGCGGGCCTGCTGCCCCTCCTGACCCTGCTCGCGATGTCCGCCTTCGTGCCGGTGTGGGAGATCGCCCAGGTGGGACGTCAGCTCGCCGACACCCTGGCCTCGACCCGGCGCGTGTATGCCGTCCACAGCGAGCCGGTGGTGGTCCGCGACGGACCGGGGGTGGCCGGGCCCCGGCGGACGGGCGTGCCCGCGCTCGAGATGAGCGACGTCAGCTTCACCTACCCCGGGCGGCAGCAGGCGGCGCTCGGCGGCGTGTCGCTGGAGGTCCCGGCCGGGTCCACCGTCGCCCTGGTGGGGCCCTCGGGCGCGGGAAAGAGCACGATCGCCAACCTGTTCCTGCGCTTCTGGGATCCGGCGGCGGGGGCGGTGCGGCTGGAGGGGCGCGACCTGCGCGAGTACCGGCTGGACGAGCTGCGCCGCCGCATCGCCCTCGTCGCCCAGGACACCTACCTTTTCAATTCGACCCTGCGGGAGAACATCCTGGTCGCTCGCCCGGAGGCGTCGGAGGCGGAGGTGGCGGCGGCGATCGAGCGCGCCTCGCTGGCGGAGTTCGTAGCCGCGCTGCCGGACGGGCTCGACACCGTGGTCGGCGAGCGCGGGGCGCGGCTATCGGGCGGCCAGCGCCAGCGCGTGGCCATCGCCCGCGCCTTCCTGAAGGACGCGCCGGTCCTGATCCTGGACGAGGCCACGTCCCACCTCGACGCGGTCAACGAGCAGGCGGTGCGCGAGGCGCTCGCCGAGCTGGCCCGCGCTCGCACGACGCTGGTGATCGCCCACCGGCTGTCCACCATCAAG
>DATKEI010000255.1:0-9322 GCA_035544455.1 Binatia bacterium
CCGTCGATGCGGCCGGGCTATGCCGGCGGGGTGACCGCTCTCCAGGCGGCATTCACGCGCTCGCGGCCCGCGAATCCCATGTCCACCTCGGTGCCGTATCCGTAGTAGTGAACGAAGCCGCCCTCGTCGATGCGCCCGAGAAGCTCGTTGCCGTCGGCGCGGACCAGCAGCAGACCCCGATCTCGCGCGCATGCCGAGGCCCGACAGCCGGCGACGGCGACATAGTCCACCGTGCCGATCCTGACCAGCCGCGGCGGCGCGGAACGCGAGAAGAATTGTTCAGCCCCCACCGCCGTTCCCCCTGGCCGGCCCCCGGTCCAGTCGCCGCCGAACAGGGCGCGAAGCGTGTCCGCGAGGCGAGGGTTCCTCAGGACGTCGGCGCCGGTGGCTCCGAATTCGGCAGCGCGACTGTCCGGCGGCAATACCGCCGCCACGGGCGCCGAGATCACTCCCTCGGGCGGTGTGGTGACGCAACCGGTCCCGATGAGCGCGACGGCCAGGCCGACGATCCGTGCGCCGCCGAGACCGCGGCACCTCCACCATGGGTTCCGAGTCATCAATGGCATTGCCCGCACCTCCATCGCGATGGCCTGGGTTTCGTGGGATGAGTCACGTCCGCGCCATGCGCTGATACTCGCACGGTTCTCTCCCGCGCCGTCATGGCCCCGGCGCCCCGCGCCATGCTCGGCATGAGACCGGTCGGGGCGGAGAGACGACCCGTGGGCCGCGCGCGAGACCTTCGGAGTCGGCGGGTCCGGCGAGGACGACCGACATGCCCGCGACATCCCCGGAGAAGGAAGTGCGATGGTGTGCATGGCAGGGCCGGGTGCGTGCCGGATTCTCCAAGTCTGGATTGGCGGGAGCGGGACGCACGGGCTGGATATGCGCGACGCCCTGGTCGTGGCAGCGCGCCGGAACCGACCTCGTACCGGGCGACATGTCCCGCGTCCCCGGCCGCCGGCCTGACGGCCGGGCATTTTCGACCTTGACGGGCTCGTCCGGGGCGGGTAGGAGGATACCGTGGCGGCTCGTTCCCAACCCAGAGGAGGAGACTGACATGACGCTCACCCAACGCGATGTCACGAGGCTCGCCGCGCTGCTCATCGCGGCTCTCGCCCTCGCCCTTCCCGGCCCGCTCCTCGCGCAGGCGCCCGGCAAGGCCGAGGTGCTCTGGCTCGGCCAGGCGGCATGGCGGATCACCAGCCCCGGGGGCAAGGTGATCGTGATCGATCCCTGGCTGACTCAGAACCCCAAGACGCCTGCGGAGTACAAAGACCTGGCCAAGCTCGGCAAGGTCGACCTGATCCTGATCACCCATGGCCACGGCGATCACGTCGGCGACGTCAAGGCGCTGGCCGCGATGACGGGCGCCAAGGTCTACGGCCCCGCCGGTCTCATCGCGACTCTGATCGATCTCGGCTGGGTCCCCCCCGAGCAGGGCGTGCGCTTTGGCAAGGGGGGCAAGGTCCAGCCGCTGGGCCCGCAGATCACCATCACCCAGACGCGCGCCGAGCATTCGTCGGAGGTGACCGTCACCGACCCGGCGACCAAGAAGTCGATCACGTACCCCGGCGGCGAGCCCGCGGGATTCGTCATCGAGCTCGAGAACGGGTTCAAGATCTACCACATGGGAGACACGGGACTCTTCGGCGACATGAAGCTGATCGGCGAGTACTATAAGCCCGACCTCATCTTGATGCCGATCGGCGGCCACTTCGTCATGGACCCGAAGGACGCCGCCTACGCCACGCGGGAGCTTCTCAAACCACGGTTCGTGATCCCGATGCACTACGGAACGAACCCGTTCCTCCGCGGCACGCCGCAGGAGTATCTCGCCGCGCTCGGCCAGACGTCGACGCGGGTCTTCGTGATGAACCCGGGGGACACGCTCGAGTTCTAGGCGTATCCCGTGACAGGAGAACAGCATGAGCCAGCCGAGCGTACTCGCGAACTACCATGGCCAGTGGGTGGCGCCTCGCGGCGCCACCCTGCCGGTGCTGGATCCCGCGACCGGCCACGTCCTGGCCGCTGTCCCGCTGTCGCAGGCGGAGGACGTGGCGCGCGTGGTGGACACGGCGAGTGCGGCCTTCCCCGCCTGGCGCCAGACGCCGCCGGGTGATCGCATCCAGTACCTGTTCCGGCTGAAGGCGCTCCTCGAGCAGCATTTCGAGGACCTGGCGGCGACGATCACCGGGGAGTGCGGCAAGACGCTGGGGGAGGCCCGGGGCGAGCTGCGGCGCGGCATCGAGAACGTCGAGGTGGCGTGCGGAATCCCGCTGATGATGCAGGGGTACAACAGCGAGGACATCGCGACCGGCATCGATGAGATCATGATCCGCCAGCCCCTGGGCGTGGTGGCCGCCATCACGCCGTTCAACTTCCCGGCCATGATCCCGCTGTGGTTCCTGCCCTACGCGATCGCGTGCGGGAACACGTTCATCCTCAAGCCCTCGGAGCGGGTGGCGATGACGGCGACCCGCCTCGTCGAGCTGGTGGCGGCCACGGGCCTGCCTGCCGGCGTGGTGAACCTCGTCCACGGCGACAAGGCGTGTGTCGAGGCGCTGCTCGACCACCCGGGGGTGCGCGCCGTCAGCTTTGTCGGGTCCTCGGCGGTGGCCCGGTCCGTCTACGCCCGGGCCGCCGCCAGTGGCAAGCGCGCCCAGTGCCAGGGGGGGGCCAAGAACCCCGTCGTCATCTTGCCCGACGCGGATTTCGACACGACGACCGGCATCGTCGCCGACTCCGCCTTCGGCTGCGCGGGCCAGCGCTGCCTCGCCGCCTCGCTCGCCGTCACCGTGGGGGACGCGCGCGCGCCCTTCACGGAGCGCATTGCCGACGCGGCGGCCAAGCGCGTGGTGGGCCCCGGGACGGGCGAGGGCGTCCAGATGGGTCCGGTCATCACACGGCAGAGCAAGGAGCGGATCGAGGCCCTCATCGAGCGCGGCGTCGGCGAGGGCGCACGGGCGGTCGTCGACGGACGCGGGGCTCTCGTGCCCGGGCACGAGAGCGGCTACTTCGTGCGGCCCACCGTGCTGGACCGCGTTGCCCCCGCCAGCGAGATCGCGCGCACCGAGATCTTCGGCCCCGTCCTGTCGATGATCCACGTGGAGAACATCGACGCCGCGATCGATCTCGTGAACGAGTCGAGCTACGGCAACATGGCCTGTCTCTTTACGAGCAGCGGAGCCGCCGCCCGGAAGTTCCGGTACGAGGTCCAGGCCGGCAACATCGGCATCAACCTCGGTGTGGCGGCGCCGATGGCGTTCTTCCCCTTCAGCGGGTGGCGCGACAGCTTCTTCGGCGACCTCCACGGCCAGGGCCGGGACGCCATCGAGTTCTACACGGACAAGAAGGTCGTGGTCGAACGCTGGCCGGTGACCTGGTCGCGCCGGTTCTGATGGGCGACGCCGCCCCTGGCGGGCCGGGGGCCTCCCGGGGGGGCGCGGGCCAGCCCCGGCCGCTCGCCGCTTCCGGCAACGCTATCGTGCCGGGGATGAGCAGGCGAGCAGGGCCCATCGTCGCACTGGTGAGCGCGGCGCTGCTGCTCGGGCTCGTCGTCACTGGCCCGTGGACAGCTCGGGCCGATGACCTCCCGATTCGCTATCACGGCCAGGTTCTCTGGATCGCCGGCGCCCACGTCATGCTGCGCGACGACGACGGCTGGACCTACCCCGTGGATGTCAGGCGGGTGAGTCAGGATGCGCTTCGAGGGCTTCGCAGCGGCGACTGGATCACGGTGGTGGGCATCCTGTCGCCCAGCCGGAGCCACGTCATCGCCTCCTCGCTCAGGGTGGACCGCTGAGCGCGGCGGTGCCGTCTGCCTCTGCCGCCCAGGACACGACGAGCGTGCGGTCGCGCCGGCGAGCTGTCGGTCCCGGATGCGCGCCGCTCGTTTCTGTACCGCTTCGGAGAGGGGCCTCGAGCCGGCCCCGCGCAAACGTCGCCGGCGGGGCTCGAGGGGCGCAGCGCTGTCCGATTCCGCCGCCTTGCGCTCGCGCGCGCCGACGCTACCGTTCGTGCTCGGCTTGAAGACCTGGGGCGGCATGCATCGTGGCCAGGGCGCGGGGGGACGGACACGCTCGGCGGGGACATGGCCTGAGATCGAGGTTGCGATCAACGACGGTGTCGATCTCGTGAGGATCCGCGAGCGATGAGCCTCGCATCCGGAACGCGCACGCGCGATCACCGCCCTTTGGGTGGCCCGTGCTCGATCTAATTCGCCTCGTGCCGTGATACCAGCGACCTGAATCCCTCTGGCCAGGCGATCGCGCCTCGCCCGGCGAGGCACCGATATTACATATGACTTCCCCTCGTGCCGTACACGCGGTATACATGAGCGGGATACGCGGTATAAAGAGGGGGCGAGTAAGCGGTACGGGTTGTCACTATATCCAATTGGAGGGCGCTGACGTGATACGGGTGGACATCGACAAGACACTTCGTCGGGCACTGCAGCGGCTGGAATCGGAACAGGCACGGATCCAGCGACAGATCACCGGGCTTCGCAATGCGCTCCAGGCACTTCAGGGAGGCGCCTCGGCGAATGGAGTCGGGCGGGGGAGCCGCGAGGAATCGCATCCGCGGCGGAGCGCGGCGGGGCGGGGCCGGCGTCGCGGCATGAGCGCGGCCGCCCGGAAGGCCGTGAGCATTCGCATGAAGGCCTACTGGGCGAAGCGCCGGGCCAAGAACGGCGCCAAGGCCACCGCTGGCAAGGCCAGGAAGAAGAGCGGGGCATAGTTGCCTCCGAGCCGTTTTCCTCCGGGGTAGATCGCTCTCGACCGCTTTCACGCGCGATGTCGGGGGCCGGGGACGCGGGGAGCCAGAGGACAGGATGACCAATGGCCAAGCCGATCATCTCCGCGGACTCGCACGTCACCGAGCCTCCCGACACGTACGTCGCTCGCATCGACCGGCGCTTCCGCGATCGGGCGCCGCGCGTCGTCCACGACGTCAAGCGGGGCGACCTGTTCGTCATCGACGGGATGGACAAGCCCATTCCCATGGGCCTGGTGGCCGCGGCCGGCAAGCCGGCGTCCGAGCTTCGCATGTTCGGGGCCCGGATCAAGGACATGCACCCCGGCGGCTGGGATCCCGAGGCGCGCCTCGCCGAGCAGGACGTGGACGGCGTCAGTGCGGAGGTCCTGTATCCGACCGTCGGCATGATGCTGTGTAACCATCCGGACTTCGACTACAAGAAGGCGTGCTTCGACGCCTATAACGAGTGGATCGCCGGGTACTGTGGCGCGCACCCGGACCGGCTGATCGGTGTGGGGCAGACGGCCATGCGCTCGGTGGAGGAGGGCATCGAGGACCTGCGCCGCATCCGCGCCCTCGGCCTGCGCGGCGTAATGATGCCCGGCAACCCCGCCGTCGCCGACTATGACGACCCCGCCTACGCGCCCTTCTACGAGGCGGCGGTCGACCTGCAGCTGCCGCTGTCCTTCCACATCCTCACCAGCCAGGACGACAGCCTCCGATCGCGGGGTCCCCGGCTCAATGCATTCCTGTCGATCATCCGCGGCTGCCAGGACATCATCGGCGTCTTCATCCTCGGAGGCGTCTTCGAGCGCCACCCGGCGCTGCGCCTGGTGTGCGTGGAAGCCGACGCGGGCTGGGTCCCGCATTACATGTACCGGATGGACCACGCCTGGGAGCGTCACCGCTACTGGCTGCCCGCGGGCACGCTCACCCGGATGCCCAGCGCGTACTTCCGCGAGCACGTCTACACCACCTTCCAGGACGACTGGGTCGCCTTCCAGGTCACCGGCCTGTGCAACGTGCGCCGCCTCATGTGGGCGAACGACTTCCCGCACAGCGACTCCACCTGGCCCAACTCGCAGGAGGTGCTGGCCCGGCAGGCTGGCCATCTCAGCGAGGCGGAGCGCGACCTGATCCTCCACGACAACGTCGCCGAGCTCTACGGCCTCGCTCAGCCCCGAGGCCTCGGGGCGGACCCGGGGCCCGCGAGGATTTCGCGATGACCTACGACCTGGTGATCCGTGGTGGCACCGTGGTGGACGGCTCCGGGCTTCCGCGCTACCGCGCGGACGTGGCAGTCGCGGGCGGGCGCATTGCGCGCATCGGCCGCATTCACGCGCGCGGCGCCGAGGAGATCGACGCTCGCGAGGCCGTGGTCGCCCCCGGGTTCATCGACGGCCACACGCACATGGACGCCCAGGTCGCCTGGGATCCGCTCGGCACCTGCTCCTGCTGGCACGGGGTGACCACGGTGGTCATGGGCAACTGTGGCTTCACGCTCGCGCCCTGCCGCCCCGATGAAAGGCACCTCGTCCTGAAGAACCTCGAGCGCGCCGAGGATATCCCCGCCGAGGCCATGCGCGAGGGGATCGAGTGGACGTGGGAGACCTACCGCCAGTACCTCGACGCGGTAGCCCGCTGGCCCAAGGGCATCAACTACGCGGGTTACGTCGGCCACTCGGCCCTGCGCACCTACGCCATGGGCGAGCGCGCGTTCTCCGAGCCGGCCACCGCCGCGGACCTCCTCGCCATGAAGCGCGAGCTGGCGAGCGCGCTCGAAGCCGGCGCCATGGGCTTCACCACGTCGCGCACGCGGAACCACGAGACGACCGACCGCCAGCCGGTGGCGAGCCGTGTTGCCTCCTGGGAGGAGGTGCGCGCGCTTGTCGGGGTGATGGGCGACCTCGGGGCCGGGATCTTCGAGATCGCCGGCGAGGACACGGGCCGCGACCCCGACCGCGTGCGCGACTACCTCGGGCGCCTGCGCGCGCTGGCGGTGGAGACGGGCGTCCCCGTGACCTGGGGCATGTTCAGCATGCGCGCGGCGCCGGACGTCTGGCGCCCGTACTTCGACCTCCTGGACCAGACGGCGGAGGCGGGCGGGCGCATGTTCGCCCAGGTCCACAGCCGGGCACTGTCCGTCCTGCTCTCGTTCGAGACGCGGCTGCCCTTCGACCGGTTGCCGCGGTGGCGCGAACTCCGGGGCCGACCGCTCGACGAGCAGCGCCTCGCCCTGCGCGATCCGGAGACCCGCCGCGCCCTGGTGGCAGCGGCGAGCCAGGCCGAGTACGGCCGGGGCGTGGGGGCGGAGTCGCGCCGCCCCGACTACGAGTGGATCTTCCTGATGGCGGATCCCACCGGACCCCATCGATCCGTGGCGGAGATCGCCCGCGAGCGAGGCGTCGACCCCGTGGAGGCCATGATCCAGCTCGCGCTGGAGCGCGACCTCCGCTGCTTCTTCGTGCAGCCCCTGGCCAACGAGAACCTCGACCACGTGCTCGAGATGATGCGACATCCGCGCTCGGTGGTGACCTTCTCCGACTCCGGCGCCCACGTGTCGCAGATCATGGACTCGTCGCTCCAGACCCACGTGCTCGCCTACTGGGTTCGAGCGCGGCGGGCGCTTGCGCTCGAGGAGGGCGTGCGCATGCTCACCCTGGAGCCGGCCATGGCCTGGGGGCTCCACGACCGGGGCCTGCTCCGCGAGGGGCTGGCTGCCGACATCGTGGTCCTCGATCCCGACGTGGTTGCCCCCGAGATGCCGGAGGTGGTCAACGACCTGCCGGCCGGGGCGCGCCGGCTCCGCCAGAAGGCCTCGGGCTTCCGGGCCTCGATCGTCAACGGCCAGGTCGTGCTGCGGGCGGGGGCGCACACGGGAGCTTACCCGGGACGGCTGCTCCGGGGCCCCCTCGCCCGGTCCTAGTGTCCCCTTGCTCTCTCGTGTAGAGGGTGAGGGGGGCGGCACCGGGTCACGCATCGCCCGGGCCAGGACCGGGGGCCGGGCGTCGATACCACCGTGTCGCGGCGGAAGGCGATGAGCGGGCCCGTCCGCGTGCATCTGCGGGTGCCCGGGACCGCGCCGATGCCGGATCTCGTGCGCCTCATCCAGAGCATCGAGGCGGCCGGCTTCGACGGAGCCGGGATCCTCGACAGCCAGCTCCTGAGCCGGGACACGTTCGTGGTGCTCGGTCAGGCGGCCGCGCACACCTCTCGCCTCACCCTGTTCCCGGCCGTCACCAATCCGTTCACGCGCCACCCCGCGGTGCTGGCGGGGGCGATCCAGACCGTGCACGAGCTGGCGCCCGGGCGGGTCAAGTTCGTGATCGGTACCGGGTACACCTCGGCCAGCACCATCGGGCGCACGCCAGCGACGCTGGCCGAGATGCGCGCCTGTATCGGCACGGTGCGCGCGCTCCTCGCCGGCGACACCGTGGACTTTTCGGGGACGCCCGGTCGTCTGGGCTACGCGACGGGCGCCCGCATTCCGCTCGTGATGGCCGCATCGGGGCCGAAGGCGATCGAGGTGGCGGGGGAGGTCGCGGACGGCGTGCTCCTCCTCGTGGGCTTCAACCGGGGGATCGTGGAGACGGCCCTCGACCATCTGGAGCGCGGGGCGCGGCGGGCCGGACGCCGCCTCGAGGATCTCGAGGTCATCTGGGCGGTGCGCACGGCAACGGCAGCCACCACCGCGGAGGCGCGGCGCCTGGCCCGGCCGACCGCGGTCCACTGGGGTGTTCTCCGCTGGGGCGGCTACTGGGTGGAGCCGGCGGGGATCCGGCTGCCGAAACTCGAGGTGCCAGACGCGGTGTGGAAGATCTATCCCGATCTCTCTCACGCCCACGACTGGGACGAGGCCATCGCGGCTACGTCGTTCGTCCCCGACGAGGTGGTGGGGGAGCTGTGCGATGCCCTCGGCCTGATCGGCACTGCCGAAGACTGTGCGGCGCGTATCGCCGAGATGACAGGCCTTGGGGCGCGAAACCTCTACCTGATGCCCCTCCAGACGTTCACCCCGCCCGAGGCGGAGATCGCGGCCTTCCGCGACGTGGTCTTCCCCCGCCTCCGCTCCGCCGGGCTGCGCGCGCCCTCTCCCACCTAGTGTGCTGAGTCGGAAATGGGCCGACAAAGCGCCAGGCGGGGTGGGGGTTCTCCCCGCGGGACACGCCTGTAACGCGGGAGCGCTGCCGGCACTCAATGGGGCCACGAGATGGGTGGGGGGTGGCTTCGGCCATCCGCCGACGATACGGTCCCGCGCGGGGAGGACCCCCACCCCACCCGGCGCCGCGAGTCCACGAACTTCTGACTCGGGACACTAGACTGGTGTCCCGAGACGATGACCCTCGCGGGCGGCCCGGGTGCCCCGGATGGACACTCTCCCGGGCCGCAGTCCCCGCCCCGGGCGGCGCGGCCCCGGCGCCGGGATGGGCCCGGTGCCGCTGATATACTCGGCCGGTGATCGCGCCCGATCTGCCCCTCGCCGGCATCACCATCCTCGACTTCACCCGCGTCCTCGCCGGGCCCTACTGCACGCGCTTGCTCGCGGACCTCGGGGCCCGCGTCGTCA
>DATKEI010000256.1:0-11620 GCA_035544455.1 Binatia bacterium
GATGCCGACATAGGTCGCCTGGTTGTCTTCCCAGTTGGTGATGTCGTGCTTGCGGGCGATCTCGCCGAGCCGCCTCTGGAAGGCGTCGAACTGCCCGCCGGACTTCACGTAGGCCTCGGCGTAGTCGCGGGCGTCGTCGCGGTAGGCCTTCTCCTTGCTCTCGGGAGACGAGCTCCCGCTCGAGCTGGCGCTGCTGTCAAACGACGACCTCGAGCTATCGGACGAGCTCTCCGAGGAGCTCTCGGAGGAGGCGGAGAACGACGAGCATCCCGTGACCAGGGTCATCATCAGTCCGGCCAGCGCGATGCCGGCGGCGGCGCGAGTCCGCGTCGGAGAGGCCGTCATGCGAATCCGAATCTCCTTTCGGCGGGGGGGAGCGGGTGATCGAGCCCGGTCATTCTACTCCGGGCGCGCCGCCTGTACACTGAGGCCACGAGTCCGACATCCCGACTTCATCATGACCCAGACGCTCTCCGGACAGGACGGCTCCGCCGCGGGCGCCCCGGGCCCGGGTCGCCGCGTTCCCCTCGAGGTCGACATCCGGGTGCCCGTGGGGCGGCCGGTGCCCGAGGTCGCCGACTTCATCGCGCGGTGCGAGGACGCCGGCTTCGACGGGGTGGGCGTGCACGACCATCCGCACAGCGGGCGCGACGCCTACGTGACCCTTGCCCTCGCCGCGCAGCGCACGGAGCGGCTGCGCCTCTACCCGGCGACCTCGAGCCCCGTCGTGCGCCATCCCGTCCTCCTGGCCTGCCTCGCCCACACGCTCGACGAGGTCGCCCCCGGGCGGACATGCCTCACGGTGGCGCCCGGCTTTCTCTCGGCCCGCAGCATCGGCCAGCCCCGTGCCACGGTGGCCGCCATGCGCGAGGCCGTGATTGGCCTGCGCAAGCTCCTCGCCGGCGAAGCGGTCGCGTTCGGATCGCCTCCGAGCCGCCTGCGCAACCTCGGCGCGACACCGCCCCTCGTGTACCTGCTGGCCGCGGGACCGCGCATGATCGAGCTCGCCGGCGAGGTCGCCGACGGCGCATTCGTGCTGGTCGGTCTCGATCGCCGGGCCATCCGCGCGGCGCGCCGCCACCTGGCCGAGGGCGCCCGACGCGCCGGGCGCTCGCTCGACGGCTTCCGTACTGTCTTCATCGTGCCGATCGCCATCGAGGACACCGTGGCCGCCGCCTGTCGGTGGGTGCAGCGGTGGTTCGCGCCCGGCCATCCGTGGCTCGCCTACCCGGGCGCGTCGAACCTCGTCTGGCTGCGCGAGGCCGGCCTGCCGCTCCCCGACCCGCTTGTGCCGGAGGCGATCCCGGACGATCTGGCGGCGCGGATCGGCGACGCGTTCGGCTGCTTCGGGCCGCCCGCGCACTGCCTGGACCGCCTGCTGCGCGCCCGCGAGGAGGCCGGGGTGAATCACGTCTTTCTCTTCCCCGCCCACACGCTCGAGGGGGGCTACGCCATGCCGCACGCGGAGGTGGAGGCCTTCGGGCGTCTGATCCGACCGGGCCTGCCGCGATGAGCACCCCGGTTACCGGCGCCGTATCGGCGGGCCGGTCCGGCGGTCTCGGGGCGGCGGCTGGGATCGCCGCGGTCTCGGCCGCGGTGGCCGCCGCGGCGACCGCGTACTGGCTCCTCGTGCGCCCCTGGCACCTCCGATGGGGCGCGACGGCCGGCGAGGTCCAGTCGGCGTGGCCCGGCGACCACCTGATCCCCCACCCGATGGCGAGCGCCACGCACGCCGTGACCATCCAGAGCCCGGCCGCCGAGGTGTGGCCGTGGCTCGCGCAGATGGGGCAAGGCCGCGGCGGATTCTACAGCTACACGTGGCTCGAGAACCTCATCGGGTGCCGCATCGAGAATGCCGACCGCATCCTTCAGGAGCACCAGCACCTGCAGGTGGGCGATCCGATCTCCGTCCACCCCGACGCGCCGCCCCTCGGCGTGGCCATCGTCGACCCGGGGCGCTCGCTGGTGCTGGCGGCCACGCTGGCCGAGCAGGGGCTCGAGGTCGTCTCGGGCACGTGGGCGTTCATGCTCCGCGACCTCGGCGAGGGCGCCTGCCGCCTGGTGGCACGCACGCGGTGGACGTGGCCGCCGGGCCTTTCCGCCTGGGTGGGCCATCGGCTCGCCCTCGAGCCAGCCCACTTCGTGATGGAGCGGCGGATGCTCCTCGGCATCAAGCAGCGAGCCGAGGCGGGTTCTCGGCGCTGACCCCGCGTGGCCTCACCGCACCCCGGTGCGGAGGGGTCGCGGTGGCCGATCATCGGGTGATGACACCGGGGCCCGCGACCGTGTACCGTACTCGACCATGAACACGCCAGCGGATCCGACGGAGCTCCGAGGGGCGGTGAGCGAGCGGGGGCCGAGGGCCTACGTCCTCACCGTCTCGCCGGGAGGTCAGCCACACGCCGTGCACCTGGCCGTGCAGTGGGACGCCGACGCCCTCGTGGCCGAGGTCGGCGCCACCACCGCGGCCAACGCCTCGGCCCGGCCCGCGGTCTCGGTGCTGTATCCCGTGCGCGGCGACGACGACTACAGCCTCATCGTGAACGGGACCGCCGTCGTCGAGTCGCGGGACGGCCGCCACCGGCTGCGCATCGCCCCGACGCGCGCCGTCCTGCATCGGGACGGGCCTCCGGCCGATCCGGCGACGGCGACCTGCACGGCCGACTGCGTGCCCGTCCTCGCGGCGGCCGGGGCCGCGGGCCCGGGCGCGGCGAGCCGGACATAGCCATGACCGGCTCGCCGCCGGTCGCGCGTCTGGCGCATTCGACGGCGCGGCTCACGAACGAGCGTCCCCACGACCCGGTTCGCGCCCGGCGCCGCGAGGGATGCTCGCGCCGCCCGGGACCACACGCGGGGCTCGGCCCTGGTATGCGGGATCGAGGCCCAGGCAGGCGTGCGAGCTCCTGCGGGTCGGCGCCCAGCGGCGACACGGTTGTCGATCGAGCTGCACGCGTAGCGCGTCGGCGGGCCCAGCGCGGCACGAGGTAGGCGGGGCCTGCGACCTCGCCGCTCACGGCCGGACATCGACCATGGGCTATCGACTCGGCGTCGACGTGGGCGGGACCTTCACCGATCTCGTCCTCTACGACGAGGCCACCCGCGCGCTCCGCGTCGAGAAGGTGCCCTCCGTTCCCGCCGATCCGTCCCGGGGCATCCTCGACGGGATCGTCGCCCTGCTCCGGGCCGCGGGCGTGCCGGCCCGCGACATCGACTACGTGGCTCACGGGACCACCGTGGCCACCAACACCCTGCTCCAGCGGAACGGGGCGCGCACTGCGCTCGTGACCACCCGCGGGTTCCGCGACCTCCTCGAGATCGCCCGCCAGAAACGCCCCTCCCTCTACGTGCTGTCCGCGCGCAAGCCCTCCCCGCTGGTGCCGCGGCACCGCCGCTTCGAGCTCGGCGAGCGAGTCATGGCGGACGGCCACGTCCGGCGTCCGGTCGACGCCGGCGAGCTCGAGCGCCTCGTCGACGCCATCGCGTCCGAGGCCGCCGGCGACGAGCCCATCGAGGCCCTGGCCATCTGCTTCCTCTACTCGTTCCTCGCCCCCGAGCACGAGCGCCAGGTGGTGGAGCGCGTCCGCGCGCGCCTTCCCGCCCTGGCCGTGGCCGCCTCCCACGCGGTGCATCCGGAGTTTCGCGAGTACGAGCGGATGAGCACGACCGTGGCCAGCGCCTACCTGGGCCCGCGCATGAGCAGCTACGTGCGGGCGTTCCGCGAGCGGGTCGCCGCCCTCGGCATTGCCGCCGCCCCGTACATCAACCAGTCAAACGGCGGCACCATGTCCATCGAGGAGGCGGTCCGCGAGCCCGTGCGCACGGTGCTATCCGGGCCGAGCGCGGGCGTGGCCGGCGCGGCGTGGATCGCGGCGCGGGCCGGCTTCTCCGCGATCGCCACCTTCGACATGGGGGGAACCAGCACCGACGTCGCGTTCGTCCGCGACGGCGCCCCCGCGCTCGCCTTCGAGCGCGAGATCGGCGGGGTCACTTTGCGCGTGCCGACGCTGGACATCCATACCGTGGGGGCGGGCGGCGGATCCATCGCCTGGCGCGATTCGGGCGGCGCGCTCAAGGTCGGTCCGCAGAGCGCGGGGGCCGACCCCGGGCCGGCGTGCTACGGGCGTGGCGGCCGGGCGCCTACCGTGACCGACGCCAGCGTGCTCCTCGGCCGTCTGGCCCCCTCCGGGCTCCTCGGCGGAGCCCTGCCCCTCGATCCCGCCCGGGCCGAGGCCGCCGTGACCGGCCTCGCCGGCGCGCTCGGCCTGTCCGTGCTCGAGGCAGCGCGGGGCATCGTCCACGTGGTGAACGCGAACATGGCGAACGCGGTGCGCGTGGTCACCGTGCAGCGTGGGATCGACCCCGCCGGGCTCGTCCTGGTGCCGTTCGGCGGGGCGGGGCCGCTCCACGCCGGCGAGCTGGCCCGCGAGCTCGGCATCCCCGTGGTGGCGGTGCCGCCGAGCCCGGGCCTGCTCTGCGCGCTGGGCCTGCTGGTCGAGGACCTCCGCACCGACGCCGTGCGCACGTTCCTGGCCCCGCTCGAGGCCGATGCGCTCCCCGCCCTGGCCGGGCGGTTCGAGGAGATGGAGCGTGCGGCGACCGCCTGGCTCGACCGCGAGCGCGTGGCGCCGGCGCGCCGCCGGCTCGAGCGCTGGCTCGACCTCCGCTACATCGGCCAGAACTTCGAGCTCCTCGTGCCCGTGCCCGGCGAGGTCTGGCGCGACGGCGACCTCGCCCCGCTCCGGCGGCGCTTTCTCACCACCCACGAGCAGGTCTATGGCTTCGCCGCCGACAGCGAGCCCATCCAGGTCGTGAACATGCGGCTGGTCGCCCGCGGCGTGCCGGATCCGCCCGACCTGGCGGCGGCGCGCCGCGGGCCCGCCGACCCGGACGGGGGGTGCACCGGACGCCGTCCCATCTACGTGGACGCGCGGACGGGCTTCGCGGACTGCCCGGTGTACCGGCGGGACCGCCTGTGCGCGGGCCAGCGGATTGCCGGGCCTGCCGTGATCGAGCAGTTCGACGCCACGACCTGGCTCGGCGCTGGTGAGAGCGCCGAGGTGGACGAGATCGGGTTCCTGGTTGTCCGGGACCGCGGGAGGTGAGCGCGCCATGGACCGCGTGACGCTCGAGGTGATCGGCTCCGCCCTCCTCACCATCGCCGAGGAGATGGGCACCGCCCTCATCCGGTCGTCCTACTCGACCAATATCAAGGAGCGCCAGGACTGCTCGACCGCCATCTTCGACGCCGCGGGCCAGGTCATCGCGCAAGCCGAGCACATCCCGATGCACCTCGGCTCCCTGCTCGGCGTGGTGCGCCAGGTCCTCGACCGCTATCCGGTCGCCGAGCTGACCCGGGGCGACGCCTTCGTGTCGAACGACCCCTACACCGGCGGCGGCACCCACCTGCCCGACATCACCCTGGTGAGCCCGGTGTTCGCGGACGGCGAGCTCTTCGGCTTCGTCGCCAACATCGCCCACCACGCCGACCGGAGCGGCGAGACGATCCGGACCATCTGGGACGAGGGACTGCGCATCACGCCCATCCGCCTGATGCAGGCCGGGCGCATGCGCGAGGACGTCCTCGAGCTCATCCTGGCCAACTTCGCCCTGCCCGGCGAGCGCGTGGGTGACTTCCGCGCCCAGATCGCCGCCAACCGCCTGGGCGAGCGCCGGGTCGGCGAGCTGATCGACCGCCACGGGCTCGCCACCGTGCGGGCGGCGTGCGCCGAGGCCCTGGCCTACGGCGAGCGCAAGATCCGCGCCGCCATCGCCGAGCTGCCCGACGGCGTCTACCGATTCGCCGACGCCATGGACGGCGACGGCGTGCGCCCGGAACCCATCCCCATCGCCGTGGCCATCGCCAAGCAGGGCGACACCATGGCCCTTGACTTCGCGGGGAGCGGGCCGCAGTGCGCGGGCGACATCAACGTCGTGTACTTCGCCCTCGTGGCCACCGTGTACTACGCGCTCAAGGCCGTCCTCGACCCCACCATCCCCGCCAACGGCGGCTTCTACCGGGCCATCGCCGTGACCGCGCCCGAGGGGTGCATCCTCAACGCCCGGCCGCCGGCCCCGGTGGCCTGGCGCACGCAGACGTGCCAGCGCATCGCCGACGTGGTGTTCGGCGCCCTCGCCCAGATCGTGCCCAGCCGCGTGCCCGCCGCCGGCAACGGCGCCAACAGCGCCTTCGTCTTCTCGGGCACCGACCCGCGGACCGGCCAGCTCTACGTGTACCTCGAAACCCTGGCCGGCGGCTCGGGCGGAACGGCCACCGGCGACGGCATGGACGCGGTCCAGGTCCACATCACCAACACGTCGAACCTGCCGGTGGAAGCGCTCGAGACCGAGTACCCGCTCCTCGTCGAGGAGTACGCGCTGGTCGAGGGCAGCGGGGGAGCGGGAACGCACCGGGGCGGACTGGGCCTGCGGCGCACCGTCGAGATCCTCGGCCACGAGGCCCGACTGCTCGGCACCACCGAGCGCGCCCTGATCGCGCCCTGGGGGTTGCTCGGCGGCGAGCCCGGCGGCTGCGCGCGCCTCGTGCTGAACCCCGGAGGGCCTTTGGAGCAGACGCTGCCGCCCAAGGTCTGGGGCTACCCGCTCCGGCCCGGCGACCGCGTGGCCATCGAGACGCCGGGGGCCGGAGGCTACGGCCCGCCGGCCGGGCGGGACGTCGCCGCCCGCCTGGCCGACGCGCGCGACGGCATCGTCGCGTAGAGGCGCGCGGCCGGGCGACCGGTCGGCATTGACTCCCCGCCCCGCGCGTCGTATCTGGAGAGGCGATCGGGTCATGCATACCGGCATGGCCACCAGCAGATGACTCCGGCGGACCCGACCCGCCGCGAGCTGCCGTACACGCCGTCAAGGGGGAGGGAGCGACGATGCAGTCAGGATGGCTCCGCCAGTACTTCAAGCCGCACCAGGACGGGGAGTGCCCCTGTCGCCAGCCACGGACCGCCGGCGCCGAGGCCGGCGGGGACGCGGGAGAGGAGGGAGTCTCGCGCCGGGACTTCGTGAGGACGGGTATGGTGGCGGGGGTCGCCGCCGGCATGGCTGCCGGCACCGTGGTCGCCCAGCGCGGCACGGCCGAGGCCCAGACCAACCCCATGGGACGCGACTGGTGGCCGTCCGAGTGGGGTCCGAACGACGAGCGCGGCGCCAACAATCGCATGACCCCGGCCAAGGCTCGCGAGGCGGCGGCGCTCATCAAGACCGGCCGGGTGTACCCGCTGAGCCAGGTGCTGGAAGCAAGCATCCCCCTGTTCGGCGCGCGCCACGTCTCGATCACCATCCCGGGCGGGCCGACGGGCGGGCCGTTCGGCACGCACGTGCTCTACTTCAATGACGAGATGTTCAGCGGCGAGATCGGGCAGGTGGGAAGCCAGTTCGACGGTCTCGGGCACATCTGCAACAAGGTCGGGACCACCATCCGCTACTACAACGGATTCACCCAGGAGCAGGTGGGCGGCGCCTACGGCCTGCAGAAGCTCGGCGTCCACACCCTCCGCCCGTTCTTCACCCGGGGCATCATGCTCGACATCGCCGGCTTAAAGGGCGTGGACCGGTTGCCCATCACCCACATCGTGACGATGGACGACGTCACGCAGACGCTCCAGCGGCAGGGGACGCGGGAGCCGGGCGAGGGCGACGTGGTCCTCTTCCACACCGGCCACAGCAAGCTCTGGAAGAAGGACAACGCCGAGTACAACAAGGGCTGCCCCGGCCCGGGAAAGACCGTGGCCAACTGGCTCGTGAGCAAGAAGATCGCGGTGGTCGGGAGCGATACATGGCCGGTCGAGGCCGTGCCCGGCGAGGATGCGAACCGCCCGTTCGAGTGCCACACGATCTGGCTCACCATGAACGGGATCTTCATCAACGAGAACCTCAACCTCGACGAGCTCGTCCGGGACAAGGTCTACGAGTTCGCGTGGTCCTTCAATCCGCTCATGCTCAAGGGCGCGACCGGCTCGCCCGGAAACTCCGTGGCCCTCGCCTGAGCTTGCCGGCGCGCGGCACGGGGCGCCGCTCGGGGGCGCCGGTGCCGCGCGCCAGTCCGCGGAGGCGCCCGGCCCGCGCTCGGCCTCATTGATCCGGGCCGCCACCCAGGACGATGATCGCTTGACGATCCCCTGCGGCTGAAGCAGTCTCACGGCAAGCGCGCCGGGCACGGGGCCCGGCCAGACAGGCGCGGCCGGTACTCCCGGGCGATCGCGGCGGCACGGCCGGCGAACCCCGCCCGGCCGGCAAATTCTTCCAGGCTCGGCGCGGCGCCGGTTCGACCGGCGCAGGGAGGAGACATGACGGGAATGCGTGCGAAACAGTGCATCGCGACCGCGGCGGGGGCGGTGGCCCTGGCCGGGCTGGCGCTCACCGCCGCGGTCGGGCAGTCGAAGCCAGCGGAGGTGGTCATCGCCACCCTCAGCCCGGGCACGGCCTGGTACGTGTACGGAGCCGCCATCGGCGACCTCCTCCGGCCCAACCTGCCGCAGGGATCGAGGATCGAGGTGCTGCCGCAGTCGGGCGGGATCGGCAACGCCAAGCTCGTCGCCCAGAACAAGGCGAACTTCGCCCTCAGCTTCTCCCTCACCAACCAGTGGGCGGCCCAGGGTAAGTACGCCTATGACCAGAAGCTCGACATGCTCCGGGGGGTCGCCGGCGGCATGGACACCTACTACCTGGCCGCGATCGTCCGGGCCGACTCGGGCATCACCTCGCTCGAGGACATCAAGGCCAGCCCCGGCAAGCTGAGCCTGGCCACCCTCGCGGTCGGCTCAGCCGGTGAGTACGGGGCGCGCAACCTCCTCGAGGTCCTCGGCGTCAGCTACGACGACATCCGCAAGGGCGGGGGCAGCGTGGCCCATACCAATTACCCGACCATCACCACCGCCATGAAGGACGGGCGGGTGAACACACTCATCGCGGTGATCACGCCCGCCCATCCGTCCATCACCGAGATCGCGCTGCAGAACGACGTCCGGTTCCTGCCCCTGCCGCCGACCGTGGTGGCGCGAATGCGCGAGGAGCTCAGCTATGCCCCGCAGACCATGCCGGGCGGGATGTTCCGGGGCATGGCGGGGGAGATCGCGACCGTCGGCTTCCCGACCGTGCTCATCACGCGGGCCAACGTCGACGCCGATCTCGTCTACCAGGTCACCAGGACCCTCGGCGAGAACACCGCGGCCCTGGTGGCCGCCCACAAGGGGCTGTCGAAGTTCGACCCGTCGGTGGCCTGGAAGCCCGAGCTCGTCGGGCTCCCGCTGCACCCGGGCGCCGAGCGCTACTATCGCGAGAAGGGCTGGATGAAGTAACCGTCCGGTGCCCGCTCCCGCCCCCCGCGGGCCGGCCGGCGGGGCGGCGGCCTCCGGCGGTCCGGACCGCTGGCTCACCCCGGGGCGAGCCGCGGTCTGGATCGCCGGCGCCATCGCCATCAGCTGGTCGCTGGTGCAGATCTATGCCGGCGCCATCGCGCTGGTCGAGCCGCTCAAGCTCCGGGTCCTGCACGTCGTGTTCGCTCTCGGGCTGGCCTCCCTGCACGTCCGGGCCGGCGCCGATCAGACCCGGACCGGGCAGCTGGGGCCGTTTGCCGTCGCCTCTCTCGCCATCTGCGCGGGGGTCGCCGCCCACGTCTTCCTCGACTACCGGAGGATCGTCACCCGCATCCCCTTCGTGGACGAGGTGTCCCCCCTCGACTACGTCTTCGGCCTCGCCCTGGTCGTCCTCGTCCTGGAGGTCACCCGGCGCATCCTGGGCGCCGCCCTCACCATCGTCACCGGAACCTTCATCGCCTATGCCGTGCTCGGGCCCTTCATCCCCGGCCCCCTTGGCCACCGCGGGGTCCCCCTCGCCACCTTCGTGGAGGTCAACTACCTCACCACCGAGGGGATCTTCGGCGTCCCGACGGGGGTCTCGGCCGACGTCGTGTTCTACTTCGTGCTGTTCTCGGGCCTGCTGGAGGCGTCGGGGGGCGGGCGCTTCTTCATCGACCTCGCCACCTCGGCCGGCGGGCGTTTCCGGGGCGGCCCGGCCAAGATCGCGGTGCTGGCCTCGAGCCTGCTCGGCACCATCAACGGCAGCGCGGTCGCCAACGTGGTGGGCAGCGGCGTGTTCACCATCCCCCTCATGAAGCGCGTGGGCTACTCCCCCCGTTTCGCGGGGGCGGTCGAGGCGGTGGCCTCGACCGGCGGGCAGATCATGCCGCCCGTCATGGGGGCCGCCGCGTTCGTCATGGCCGACATGATGGGTGTGCCCTACCTGTCGGTGGTCAAGGCCGCCGTCATCCCCGCCCTGCTGTACTACCTCGCCCTGCTCGCGGCCGTCCACCTGGTGGCGATCCGCGACAACCTGACGGGCATCGGGGCGGACGAGATTCGCCAGGTGCGCCGGGGCATGTGGAAGCGCGTCCACCTGCTGGCGCCGCTGGTCTACCTCGTGTGGCAGATCCTCGACGGGTACTCGCCCACCACGGCCGCCCTCCGGGCCGGCGCCGCCGCGGTGGTGGTGAGCTGGCTGAGCCGCGCGACGCGCATGGGCCCCCGGGAGCTGCTGATCGCGCTCCGGAGCGGGGCGGAGCGGAGCATCGCCGTCGCGGTGCCGTGCGCGGCGGCCGGCATCATCATCGGCGTCATCGTGCAGACCGGGCTCGGGCTGAAAATCACCTCGCTGCTGCTCGGTCTCTCGGGCGGCCAGATGCTGCCCACGCTCCTCCTCGCCATGATCGTCTGCATCATCCTCGGCATGGGGATGCCGACCACCTCGGCCTACATCCTGACCGCGGTGCTCATGGCTCCTGCCCTCATGAACCTGGGCGTTCCTCCGATGGCCGCGCACCTCTTCGTCTTCTACTTCGCCTGCCTCTCGATGGTGACCCCGCCCGTGGCGCTCGCCTCCTACGCGGCGGCCGGGCTGTCGGGGGCCACGGTCTGGGAGACGGGGTGGGTGGCGTTCGGGATGAGCCTGCCGGCCTTCATCGTGGCGTACGGGTTTGCCTACAATCAGGGGCTGATCATGGACGCGCCGGTCGGCGAGATCCTGCTGGTGACGGCCACCGCGGCGTGCGGGGCGGTCTCGATGGCTGGCGCCGTGGTCGGATCGCTGGTAGCGCGGACCACGGCGGTGGAGCGGGTCCTGCTCTTCGCGGCCGCGCCCGTGCTGATCGTACCCGAGATCTACACCGACACCGCGGGCTTCCTCGTCTTCGCCGGCGTGATCGCCCGGCAACTCGTCCGCACGCGCGCCGCGCGCCAGCACATGGTGCCCTCGCCTCCGGGCGCCGCCCCGGGCCCGCCCTGAGCTACAGGGGCGGGGGAAAGCGGAGCACGGTGGCCTCCTTCAGCCCGAAACTCCGCTCGAGCTCGGCCGCCAGCTCCTCGGCGAAGGGGAGCCCCTGGTCGTGGAAGACGCGCACCTCGCCGCTCGTCGTGGCCAGGCTCTCCACCCGGGCGACGAGGAGCGAGCGGTCGGTCTTCCGGTCGATGAGGTAAAGATCGTAGGTCTTCCGGGCCCAGCCGGTGCGATCGAGCTTGAGACCGTGCTTCCCCGCGAACTCGGCGATGAGCCGATCGAGACGGTCATCGTCTGACTGCTCCCGGTCTACCACGCGGACCATCGGGTCCTCCTCGTC
>DATKEI010000257.1:0-6489 GCA_035544455.1 Binatia bacterium
TGCTCAGGCAACGTGGTGATCGTGCGCGTGATGGCGTCGCGGACCGCCACAGCGCCATGCCCGGCGAGTGCGGGCCCGTGCTTCGCGCGTGCGCCAGGCCCGTGGCCTGCCATCGGGGGGAGGTGAAGCAGGACCGTGAACCGCGTCATGCGCTCGACGAGCGTGCCGATTGCCGAACCGCCCAAGCCCACGATGAGATCCCCCTCCCAGTGACCCGGCACCGCCCAATCAGCCACCTCCGCCGGGCGTTCGCTGAGCATGATCTCGGGGGCGACGAAGGACTTGCCCCGTCCGCGAGTGCGCGCCCGCGGCACGCGCAGCGCGCGGCCAGTGCGGAGGCAGGCGGTGAGCTCACGGCGCAAGGCTCCCCGGCCTTGCACGTACAGCGCTTGGTAGATGGCCTCGTGGCTAATGCGCATTGTCGTGTCATCGGGAAAGTCGAGCCGCAGGCGGTGAGCGATCTGCTCCGGACTCCACGCGCGGCTCCACCGTCGGTCCTGCCGGCGCCCGTGCCGGCGCCCCTTCCATGGGACGACCGGCCCGGAGACCGCGACCCCGTCCGGAGCAACGACCAGCCCGGCCAGCCGGTCCTGCACATAGGTCCGCAGCGTCATGTTGACGGCCAGTCGTGGCGGCTTCGGGCGACGGGCGGCCCGATCGGCGTGCCATTGCGCGGTCGTGGCGCGGTGGTCGAACCCGCCGCTGCGCGTGGCAGCATTCCTCCGCAGCTCCCGGGAGAGCGTTGACGCGGCCCGCATCAAACGGCGGGCCATCTCGCGCACCCCATGTCCCTGCGCGCGCATGAGGGCCACTTCCTCCCGTTCCGCGAGCGACAAATACCGCCCGGACCGCGGCGGCGATGCCGCGGCAAGGTGTGATGGTGGCATCCCGCCAGCCTCCCGGAACCATCGTACGCCCACGGCGGGCGACACTCCGCTTGCGATAGCCGCGTCCTCACTCGAGCGCCCCGCCGCAATCGCGGCCCAGAACTGCCGGCGTTCCTCATTCCGTGCCACCGAGGGTCGGCCGGGCGATCGCAACTTGCCTCGCCCAGATCGATCTGACCATCGCCGTCTCCGCATCGTCATCGCAACTCCCTCCCGTGAGGTGTTGCGACGACCGCATGAATCCACCCAGTACGCCAGCGGCGACTACCAGACGGCCCTCGTCCGCCAGGGGATCGTCTGCAGCATGAGCCGCCGCGGCAACTGCTGGGACAACGCCGTGGCCGAGAGCTTCTTCGCGACGGTGAAGGTCGAGCGGGCACATGAGGCGACCTGGACCACGCGGGCGCACGCGCGAGGCGAGATCTTCGAGTACATCGAGCGGTTCTACAACGGCCAGCGGCGGCATTCTGCGCTCGGCTACCAAACCCGGTCACGTTCGAGCGCCAGTGGCTCAGGGCGCACGGCACGACGGCGATGGCCGGCGCCGTGACCATCGCCGGGTGGGTCCCGGAGAACGCGAGCCCCGGAGAGGCTCCAGGATCGACGCGGACGAGGGGGGTGGCTATCTCGGTATCCCCCTCCGCGCCCTCGGTGGCCCCCATCAACCTCATCCCTGGTATCCTCGAGGCTGCTCCGCGGACACCCGCCCAAGCGCGAGCAGCGTGTCTCATCACCCCTTAACCGCGGTGTCTACCAAACCGGGGCAGGTCCAAGCAGCTGGCCGCCAGCGCCACTCTCTGGCCCCTCAACCCGCGTCGTGTGCGCCACGTCCATCGCAGCGAGTTGCGGATGCAGCTTGCACAGTGACTTGGCAGCCCACTCGGAGACAGCCTCGCGCTCCCAGCCGCAGGAGCACGTGACAAGCCAGTGTTTCGCGGTCACCTGATCACTTCTCTCCCTTTGCCCTCCGTACAAACGTGCTCACGGCTCCGACATCCTTGAAGCGCCCCTTCGCGTCTCGCACTGCGTAGAGCTTCGTGCCTGAGGCACTGCGATGGGTGGTGCGGCGTGCTCTAGCCATTTGGGGACCTCCCTGGCGATCCTAGGGGGGCCTGCCGCCCGGCGTCAAGCCGCCCTCCTGCCATAGACGGACTGTGGGATGGACGCGGTTGATCCCCACCGTACGATTAGGAGTGTGGGCCGTCAATTGGTTCGCGTGATGCCGACGATGACGTGGAGCCGAGCGCTCCTTGTCGGCTTGGCCGTGGTCGTCATGGTCGGCTGCGGCGGCACCCCGCGCCCGCCCCTGTACACGCCAGAAGAACTCAGGGCCACCTGCGAGCGGCAGGGTGGGTGGTGGCGCCCGAACATACTCGACGGATACTGCGAGTACCAGTCTCCCGGATGGATGTAGTGAGTGCGAGCGCTGGAAGAAGGTCTTACTCGATCACCTGGTCCGCCCGCTGCAGCAGCGACGGCGGGATCGTCAAGCCGGGGGCCTTCGCGGTCTTGAGGTTGACGAACAACTCGAACACCATTCAGGATTCTGTGGACATGGGCGGCGGCCCGATGCGATCCGGGGACAAAGACACCGACCCGCGGGACCTTCGTCGCCTGCTGCGCCTTGGCGGCTCCCTGAGCATCATTCGGTCCGAGTAGAGTTCGAGTCAATAGGGGCGCGTGTCCGAATGGCGACGGAGGTATCCAAAAGGGACAGGTGTCTGGCGCCCGACGTTGGAGTCCGCCGCATCGCGTATGGCTTCCGTGCCGCCTCCTGAACCTCCCCCGCGACAGCGCCAGTGCCCGCTCGGCGAGCGCCGCCGCTTCGCCGGGCTGCCGCGCCATGAGGTGGACTTCGCAGAGATAGGTCGTGAAGAGGGCTTCCATGGTGCGGCGAGGCGCGGAGCCGGGGCGGGCTCAGGAGTTGCGGGTCGCCTTGACGAGCAAGAGGATCAACACGACCGCCGTGAAGGTGACGACGATCACGGAGAGGGTCTTCCCAAGAGTCTCCCACTGGACGCTCGGTGAGATCACGTCGAGGATGGCGAGATTCACGATGAGCGCCGCCGCCACGACGGCCAGGATCGCCCCGAGCATCACCGCCCGCTTGAGCATCGCACCCCCCGTTGCCCCGTCATCGGGGCTCCTGCCACCTGACGGCAGTGGCCTTGTCGATATATCCCGTGGTGCCCGTCCCGGTCTGCACGCGGAGGAACGCGCCCTCGACGCCCAGCAGCGCCAGCGGCGTCCCCGCGGGCAGGCGCTCGCGCGCGCGGGCGCCGGCCTCCGGTCGTTCCAGCAAGGGGATCGGCCCGTGGGCCAGCCAGATCTGCGATGCGACGCCCGCCGGGGCCACGCAGTCCCGGGACGATTCCCCGTCGCGATCCGCCGGAAGCGCGGCCGGGGTGGGCGCCGACCGGGCGGTCTGCCGGGGCGCAGCCCGCCGCCGCGCGGCCAGGGATGCGGCGGGCGCGGCGGCCGGCGGCGCCGCGCGGAACTCTCGTCCCGCCTCGACGGCGGCGGCGAGCGCCTCCGGTGGGATGCCGCTGCCCATCCGGCCCAAGAGGGTCACCCGCTCCTCGATCGGCGGGTGCGATGGCACCGCGCGGTCCCACCAGTACGCCTCCGCGCTCGCGGGCTCCACGAAGAGGAGGTGGGCGGCCGCCCTCGGCACCCGGATGGCATCGCCGCTCGCGGCGCCGACCATCGCCAGGGCCAGGGCCAGGCCTTCCGGGTCCCGGGTCAGCAGGACCGCGTCGGCGTCCGCGAGGAACTCCCGCTGCCGGGACACGGCAGCCCTGACGCGCCGCCCGCAGAGCTGGGCGCCAAAGAGGACATAGAACGGCGAACCCATGATCAACGGGCCGTAGAAGATCATCATCGCGATGAGCGCCAGATCCGCCCGCGACGTGCCGGCCAGAGCGCCCCTCACCTCGCTGGCGAAGAACCAGAAGGCCAGCGCGCCCTCGGCCACGATGGCCAGCACCGCTACGACGGCCATCACCGCGGCGAGGGCGCTCAGCACCAGGCACCCGCGGAGGGCGAGCGGCGGCAGACCGGCCCGGCTCAGCAGGTCTAGCGGCAGCCGCAGGACGGTCAGCACCGCGGCCAGCACGGTGTTCAGCCGGGTGTCCTGGTTGCCGATGTGGGACAGCTCGTGCGCGATCACCCCGTGAAGGCCACGGCGGTCCAAGAGCGTCAGGAGTCCGCGGGTGACGACGACGGCCGCGCGCCGGGGATCGAGGCCGACGGCGAAGGCGTTCGGGCTCCGGGATTCAATCACGAACACGGCCGGCGTGGGCAGGCCGGCGGCCAGGCTGAGGTTCTCCACGGAGCGCCACAGCTCAGGCTCGCCCTCGCGGTCGATCGGACGCGACCGCGTGAGCCGGAGGACGAGGCGGGTCGCCTGCTGCAGCTCGAGCCACGCCACCGCGACGCCCGTGGCCAGGACGGCGAGCAGGGCCAGCGCCACCGTGACGGCGAACAGCAGCGCGCGCCCGGGCCCGGCTGCCTGGATCCGGTCGAAGGCCGCGCCGCCGAGGGCGGGGAGGAGGACGCCGAACTGGATCGCGGGCACGAGCAGGGGGATGAAACCGGCCACGAACGGCAGGATCAGCACGGTGAACAGGGCCAGCAGTCGCCACGTGGCCCGGCGGTTCGCGGCTACGCGATCGTAGACGAGGACAGGCGCTGGGGCCTCGGGCACGCTCAGCTTGCCGACGGGGGCGGGGGCGCCTCGGGGGCCCGCGCGCGCGGGGGCCCCGACAGATCCAGCGTCACCTCGGCTCGGCCGTCGTCGGTGGACTCGAAGAACTCGGCCGGCGAGAAGCCCAGGGTGCTCGCCACCAGGTTGCCCGGGAAGGTCTCGGCGCGCGTGTTGAACTCCAGGACGTTGCGGTTATAGAACTGGCGGGCGAACGCAATCTTGTCCTCGACGTCGCCCAGGTCGCGCTGCAGGCTGGTGAAGCTCTCGGAGGCGCGCAGCTGCGGATACGCCTCGACCACTGCGAACAGGTGGCCGAGCGCCTGGCTCAGCGCGGTGTTGGCGCTGGCCGCGGCGGCCGCGCCGCCGGCCTGCTGGAGTGCGCTCCGGGCCCGGGCCACCTCCTCGAACACGCCCCGCTCGTGCGTCGCGTAGCCCCGGACGGTCTCGACGAGGTTGGGGACTAGGCTGCCCCGGCGGCGGAGCTGGACGTCGATTCCGGACCAGGCCTCGCGCACCCGGTTCCGCCCGCGCACGAGGTTGTTGTAGACGACGATCACCCAGAGGAGGAGAGCGACTAGGACGACCAGAACAACCCCAAGCGTGGCGTCGGCAGCGCGCATCTCTGCCCTCCGGGCTTCGGCGTCCTCGATGGGCGAGAGGCCCCGGACTCGGGGCCCGGCCCGCACGGACCGATCCACCCGCCATCATAGCCTACTGCCTCCGGGCTCCGCCACGTGATCGCTGGATGAGCGGCGCGTTGCGTCCCCGATCCGGAGGGAACCGCATCTCCCGGGGATGGACGCCAGCACGCGCCGTTCTCACCCGCGTGACCCTGCATCCGCCCTGAGGCATACTGACCCGCGGAGGAGGTGACCGATGACGACGCCAGCCTCAAAGGACCAACTGATCGCGGAGCTCGACCGGGTGGTGCAGGAGACGCTCGCCTACTTCGCCGGCCCGGGCCGGACGACGACCGCGAGGGTTGACCGCTGGCAGGGCAAAGACGTCCTCCAGCACTTCCTCTACTTCCACGACGCGACGGCCTGGGGCATCCAGTCGGTGGCGACGGGCGGACCGCCTTGGACGCTGCCGGCTGACGCCGACACCATCAACGAGGTGTGCCGGCGGCTACACGAGCCGGAGGGCGTCGACGACCTCCTCACACAGCTGCGCCTGGCCCACGGCCGCCTGATGCGGGCGGCCCGGGGGACACCCGACCTCGACGTCCCCTGCTTCAAGCGCGCGAACGGCGAGGTCATGACCGGCCGCCAGCGGCTGGAATTGCTCGCCCGCCACTGGGCCGAGCACGTGCGCGAGCTGCGAGAGGCAACGGCGAAGGCGCCCTAGCCTCGTGTCCGCGGGCGTGGCGTCGCGCAGCGCCGCGCTCTGTCTCCGGAGGCCCCGCTCCCTCCCAGTTCCCGGGAGCCCCGCCCCCTTCGCGGCCAAGGGCTCTCCTCCGCTGGTCGATCACGCCCTGTTCGGAGACCAGCCATACGCCTTGGCGCAGGCACCGCCCATCAGCATGGCGCGTTCACTGAGGACACTCGAGGTCGAGGGTCTTGGATGATGGAGATCTCGCCTCGCGCGTGCGCCCGCGTGGGCCAGGTCGCCTCATGTGCCAGCTCGACCTTCACCGTCGCGAAGAAGCTCTCGGCCACGGCGTTGTCCCAGCAGTTGCCGCGGCGGCTCATGCTGCACACGATCCCGTGCGCCCGCAGGGCGCGCCGATAATCGGCGCTCGCGTACTGGCTGCCCCGATCCGAGTGATGGAGCAGCCCCTGCGGGGGGCGCCGCCGCCCCAGCGCCATCGTCAACGCCTGCAGGGTCAGGGGCCGGGTGATCCGCGCGCTCAGGGCCCAGCCGACGACGGCGCGCGAGAAGAGATCGAGGATGACG
>DATKEI010000258.1:0-9993 GCA_035544455.1 Binatia bacterium
TGCTGAAGCCCTCGGCCCAGAGCGTCATCAGGTTGTTGAGCGTATCCGAGCCGATGCTCGAGACGTTTCCGCTCACGCCGCTGACCGTCTTGTACGCGACAAGGCCCGGGTCGACCTGCACCTGGGCGACAGCGGCCGTCCCGAGCAGGACGATGCCGCCGATCACACTTGCCATTGCTGCGAACCTGTTCATGCCTGCGAACCTCTTCATGCGTTTCTCCCTCTTTCTGTCTCGTCCATCTTTCTAGTCCGTGGGTCAATCATCCGTGCGCCGCGTTTCCGCGACATGGCCGCCGTGTTACAAGTGAGTTACAAGGGCCCCCCCGCCAGCCCGACCTGTTCATGAACGCGCCTGCCGCGTCCTGCGCGCCCCCTGACCCTGCCCTCTCCCCCTCCCGGGGGCGAGGGAACCGCACCGACTCCCTCGCCCTCTCGGAGGGAGAGGGTTGGGGTGAGGGTGGGCGTGTGGTTCACGCATCATCCGGGCTAGGCGCCGTCCCGGAAGCGGTAGCCCACGCCTCGTACCGTCTCGATGGCAGGGGGCGGGAGCCTGGCCACCGTGAACTTGCCGCGCAGCCGGGCGACATGGACGTCCACCGTCCGGGGCTCGACGAACTCGTCGCGCCCCCACACGGTGTCGAGGAGCTCCTCGCGGCCGAAGACCCGGCCCGGGGTCGCCGCGAGCGTGGCCAGCAGCTCGAACTCCTTCGGCGTCAGCGGGACCGCCCGGCCCCGCATCGTCACCTCGAAGCGGTCCCGATCGATCTCGAGGTCGCCGACCTTCAGGTGCCGCCTTCTCGGCGCCGCGTCCACCATCCGCCCTCGGCGCCCGACCGCCCGGATGCGGGCCACCAGCTCCCGCGGGGAGAAGGGCTTGGTCACGTAATCATCCGCGCCCAGCTCGAAGCCGAGCACCTTGTCTCCTTCCTCGACGCGCCCGGTCACCATGATGATCGGAATGCCGCGCGTCTCCGGATCCTGCTTGAGCCGGCGACAGACCTCCCAGCCGTTGAGCTGCGGGATCATGATGTCGAGGAGGACGACCTCGGGTCGCGTGTCGCGAACCAGCTTCAGGGCATCCGATCCGCTCGGCGCGAGAGCGACGTCGTAGCCCTCCTTGGCCAGGTTGTAGCGGATCAGCTCCGCCACGTCCGGCTCGTCTTCCACCACCAGGACACGTCCCCCCCCGCCAGCCGGGGGCGAACCCGGGCCGATTCCGCGTCGTCCACCCATCACGTGCCTCACCTCTCCCACGGGGTTCATGCCGAGGAGAGTGTCTCGTGGCGGGGTTACAGACGAATGACGGGCAGGTTAAGAGTCCGGTCGGCTCTTCGGGGGGAAGCTGGAGATGCGGGAGGAGATCCCGCGACGGGGGCAGGGGATCCGATCTGCGCGAGGGCTCAGCGCCGGGCGTCGCCTCCGTCGCCGTCGGGCCCCGGCCGGGTCCCCACGCTCACCTTGAGCTCGCTGGCCCGCGTGGCGAGGCCGCGCTTCCAGTTGACCTCGATCTCGATCTTGCCCTTGCGCTCCCTGGACCGGGCGCGGAGCGAGACCTTGAGGTCGGGTCCCGGCACCAGGCGCAGGAGGTGGCCGCCGGACTCGAGCGCCACCTCGCCCCGCTTCAAACCCTGGGCCAGGGAGGTCAAGTAGTCGGCCACTTCCTCGTGCGATGCGATGCGTGCGAACTCGAAGCGATCCTTGGCCATGGCAGCCTCCTTACTCGTCGTCCTCGTCCCGGTCATCGCCCTCCGCGGCCACTCGCCTCCACGCGATGGAAACCTCGATCCTGGCCTTGTCCTTCTTCTCCCTGGCTTCGATCTCGAGTGACAGGTCGGCCCCGGGAAACACGGTGAGGCTCTCCTCACCCAGCGAAAGCGACAGCGCCCGGGCCCGGATGCCTTCCGCGATGCGCGTCAGCACCTCGGCGGCCTCGGCCGGCGTGGCGGCCCCTTCGAATTCGAACCCCTTGCTCTCGCCCATCGGTCCCTCCCCTCGGCGGGGTCGGAGTCGGCCCCGAAGTCGGATTCCCGCGGTGCCGGCTCAGGTTCCGACATCGCCGGCGCGTCTCGATGCCGTTCCTCCGCGGCGCCGCCCTCGGCGGAGTCTGGCGGCCGGTCCGCCTGAGGCGTGTGCCAGGCGATGATGATGTCGAGCCGGCTCCCGGTCCTCCGCGTCCTGGCCGCGATCTGCAACTCGATCGGACCCCGGGGAAACACGGTGAGACTGTCACTGCCGAGGGAAAGCGACAGTCCCCCCGCTCTCAGGCCGGCCGCGATGCGGACCACGGCGTCGGCCAGCTCCGCGCGCGTGAACGCTCCGTCGAACGCGAAATCCCGACCGTCACCCATCCTCGGCCGTCATGGCGGCCGCCCGGATCAGCGGGCGCCGGGGCCAGCGCAGCTTCACCCCCACGTGGTTCACCCGCTTCTTCTGCTTCACCTCGATCTCGAGCAGGACGAACTCGGTGGTGGCCAGCGAGATCGTCTGATCGCCGCGCCCCACGCCGAGCTCTCCGGCGAGGAGACCCCTGGCCAGCTCCGCGAGGTAGAACGCCGCCGCGTCTCGGCGCGCCTTCCCGCGAACCCTCGCCGGGATCTTGTGTGTCACGGCGAGGCGACCGCTCGCGTCGATCGCCGAGGTCTCGACGGCCCGCGCAAGCGGCCGGCGCGAGGGATCGCCGGCGCGCGTCGGCGTCGAGGAGGTGTTCCGGCCTGGCTTCCGCAACATAATCGTCGCAATCTCGATCGCCTTTGGCAGCGTGGCGCAGCGGAGTGTAAGCGGTCGCCGCGAAGCCCGTCAAGGCCCTCGTGGGCCATGGGGCCCTCGCGGGCGGCGGGGCGGCGGGATCCCGGAGCGACACAGGGAAGTAATTTGCCTCCTTGTTCCGGGCTTCCTATACTTTGTCCCCATGACGGAAATGCTGGCCCTTGTCGACCTCGGATCGAACGCGACGCGCTTCGTCCTCGCCCGTATCAATCCCGGGGTCGAGTTCCGGGTGCTTCGCGAGGAGCGGGCCCAGACACGCCTCGCCGGCGGGCCCCGGGGGCGCCTGTCGCCGGAGGCGGTGGACGAGACGGTGGCCGCGGTGGGCGCCTTCCTGCGGCGAACTCGCGCCATCCCCGACCTTCGCGTGAACGCGATCGCTACCTCCGCGGTTCGCGACGCGCCCAACTCGTGCGTGCTGCTGGCCGCGCTGCGCCGCCGGGAGGACCTCGACGTCAGGATCCTGGCTCCCGCCGAGGAGGCGCGCCTGGGGGCCCTCGCCGCCACCTGGAGCCTGCCCCTTCCCACCTGCCTCGTGTTCGATCTCGGCGGAGGCAGCCTGCAGCTCGCCCGCGCGGACGCCGGGGAGATCCACCCCTTCGGGAGCTTTCCGCTCGGCGCGGTGCGCACGACCGAGCGCTTCCTGCGCCACGACCCGCCCACCTCGACGGAGATCGCCACGCTTCGCGGCGAGGTGTGGCGGCTCCTCCTCCCGGTGCTCGAGCGCGCCGAGCCGCAGACCCCGCTCGTGGGCCTCGGCGGGACGGCGCGGACCCTGGCCCGCATCTACCGGGACGCGGGCAAGCTGGCACGCGCCTCCGTGCACGGGCTGCGCCTGCCCCGGAGCGAGGTGACCCTGGTGCGAGAGCGTCTCCAGGCCCTGCCCACGCTCGATCGCCAAATGCCCGGCCTGAAACCGGAGCGCGCGGATATCCTCCTCGCCGGCGCCATCGTCATCGAGGAGGTCATGGCGCTGACCCGGGGCGACAGCGTCACCGTGTGCGACCGCAGCGTCCGCCACGGCTTCCTGATCCACGAGACGTTCCTCCGCCCCCGGACGAGTCACACGGCGGCCAGCCTGTCCCGATCATGAGCGAGCCCGCGCCGGCGCACTTCGTGAACCGGGAGCTCTCCTGGCTCGAGTTCAACGCCCGCGTGCTCGAGGAGGCGGGCGACTCCTCCGTCCCTCTCCTGGAGCGGGTGAAGTTCCTGTCCATCTTCAGCTCGAACCTCGACGAGTTCTTCATGGTGCGGGTCGCGCGCCTCAAGCGACAGATCCGCGAGGGCAACCAGACCGCCTTCCCCGACGGACTCACCCCGGCCCAGACCCTCCAGGCCGTCTGGCACCGGGTCCGCGAGCTCGGCGACGAGCAGCACCGCGGCTTCCTCGAGCAGCTCCAGCCCCTGCTCGCCGCCGAGGGCATTCGCATCCTCCGGCCCAAGGAGCTCGAGCCGGAGCAGGAGCGATTCGTCGACGAGTACTTCCGGCGCACCCTCCTGCCCATCGTCACCCCGCTCGCCATCGATCCCGGCCATCCCTTCCCGCATCTGGCGAACCGGGCGCTGTGCCTCGTCGTCTCGCTGGAGCGCGCCGCGCTGTCGCGGATGCCCCACGCGCCCCTCGCCGTGGTCCACATGCCGGCCCAGGTCGTCCCGCGGTTCGTGCCCCTGCCCGCTCCCGCCCGCCAGTATCAGTTCATGCTTCTCGACGACGTCATCAAGCTGCAGCTCCCGCATCTGTTTCACGGCTCGCAGGTGCGCTCCTGCCATGCCATCCGTGTCACCCGGGACGCCGACGCACCCGTGTCGCGCGGGCGCGACGCCGATCTCCTGACCAGCATCGAGCAGAGCTTGCGCGACCGGCGCATGGGCGACCCGGTGCGGCTGCAATACGACAGCAACCTGCCGAACGAGATCCTGGCCGCCCTCGTGGACGAGCTCGAGCTCGGCCCCGACGACCTCTACCCGGCCCAGGGGTTCACCGCGTTCGTGGACCTGTTCCAGCTCTACAGCGCGGTCGACATCCCGCGCCTGAAGGACCGCCCGCAGCACCCCCGGCCGGTCCCGGCGTTCGAGGCCGCCCCCGACATCTGGAGCGCCATCCGCTCCGGCGACGTCCTGATCCATCACCCCTACCACGCGTTCGACGCCGTCACCCGCTTTGTCCACGACGCCGCGGCCGATCCCAAGGTCCTCGCCATCAAGATGACGCTGTACCGGGTGAGCGCCACCTCGCCCATCGCCCACGCCCTCACCCGGGCCGCGGAGAGCGGCAAGGAGGTCGCGGCCCTCGTCGAGCTCCAGGCCCGCTTCGACGAGGAGGCGAACATCGGGTGGGCCCGGGCGCTCGAGGAGGTCGGGGCCCACGTGGTGTACGGGATGATGGGGTACAAGACGCACTGCAAGGCCTGTCTCGTGGTGCGCCAGGAGAGCGAGGGCATCCGGCGCTACTGCCACCTCGCGACCGGCAACTACAACGTGCGCACGGCCGGCCTGTACGGCGACTTCGGGCTCTTCACGTGCCGGGAGTCGTTCGGCGAAGACGTCACCGAGCTCTTCAATCTCCTCACCGGGTACACCCAGCCGCGGAAGTTCAACCACCTCCTCGTCGCCCCGGAATCCCTGCGCGAGGGGCTGATCATGCGCGTGCGGCGCGAGGCCGAGCACGCCCGGGCCGGGCGGTCGGCACGACTGATCCTCAAGATGAACGCCCTCGTCGACCCCATCCTCATCGAGGAGCTGTACGCCGCGAGCCAGGCCGGGGTGGACATCGACCTCATCGTGCGCGGGATCTGCTGCCTTCGCCCCGGCGTGCCCGGGCTGTCCGAGCGCATCCGCGCCATCTCCATCGTCGACCGCTACCTCGAGCACGCCCGGGTCTTCTTCTTCCTGAACGGCGGGCCATCCGAATTTTTGCTCGCATCGGCGGACTGGATGCCGCGGAACCTGGACCGCCGCGTGGAGATCGCCTTTCCCATCCTGGACCCACCGCTCCAGCAGCAGATCATGGACGTCCTCGAGCTACAGCTGGCCGACACGGTCAAGGCTCGCGTCATCGGCCCGGACGGCCGTTCCCGGCGCCTCCACGCCTCCGACGCCCCCGTCCTGCGCTCCCAGGAGCGCCTCTACGAGCTGACCTCGGCTGTCGTGCGCTGAGGGCGCGCCCGGCGGTGGCCCCCGCGACGCCCGCGGCGGGCCGGCCTCCCCCGGGCTCACGCCGGGCCTTCGGCCGCCCGCACCGTGACGCGCACCACCGTGCCCCGGCCAACCGCGCTGTCGATCGCGAGCTCGCCGCCATGGGCGAGCACCAGGTGCTTGACGATGGCGAGCCCGAGACCGGTGCCGCCAAGCTCGCGCGAACGCGCCTTGTCGACGCGGTAGAAGCGCTCCGTGATCCGCGGCAGGTCGAGGGGCGGAATGCCCATCCCGGTGTCCGCCACCGCCACCTCGACCGTCCCCGCGCCACTGGCCGACGCCGACACCGCGATCCACCCCCCGGCGGGCGTGAACTTCACCGCGTTGTCCACGAGGTTGAGCAGGATCTGGGCCAGCCGGTCGCGATCGGCGTGCAGCGCGGGAAGCCCGGGGGCCAGCTCCGTCCGCACCTCGACGCCACCCGCCGCCGCCTTCGGGCGGACGATCTCGAGCGTCGACTCCACGACCTCCTCCAGCCGCGTGGGCTCGAAGTGCATGATCACGCGCCCGAGCTCGATGTTCGACAGATCGGTCAGGTCGTTGAGCAGGCGCCCCAGCCGCTCGGTGTGCCGGAGGGCGATCTCGAGGAAGCGGCGCGCGTACCGGGGCTCGTCGAGGGCGCCGCCCACGAGCGTCTCCAGGTAGCCGCGGATGGCGGTGAGCGGCGTGCGCAGCTCGTGGGACACGTTGGCCACGAACTCGGTCCGGACCTGCTCGAGGTGCCGGAGCGCGGTGATGTCGTGCAGCACCATCACCACCCCGGTGCCCTCCTCGAGGTCCACCGTCACCGCCTGCGCCTGGAGCACCAGGTTCGCGGGCGCGCTCAGCACGAACTCGCCCGGGGTGACCGCGCCGGCCTGGGCCCGGCGGCTCGCCCGCAACACCTCGTGAAGGCTCGAGTTGCGCACCACTTCGAGAAACGAGCGGCGCGGGCCCCGCGCCGGGCCGAGGCCGAACATCACGCGCGCGCGCTCGTTGGTGAGGAGCACGCGGTCGTGGCTGTCCACCGCGATCACGCCCTCGACCATGGCGTCCAGGATGGCGGTGGCCTTGGCCTGCTCCTGGGCGAGATCCTGGATCTCCTCGCGCAGGCGTGCCGCCATCGAGTTGAGGGACCGGCCGAGGACGCCGATCTCGTCCGGCGACCGCGCCGGCGCCCGCACCGCGAAGTCGCCCTCGCTCATCCGGCGCGCGATCGACTGCATCTCCAGGACCGGGCGCGTGACCCGGCGCGCCACGAAGACCCCGATCCCGAAGGCCACCCCAAGCATCAGCGCTCCCCCCGCCAGCATGACGCCGCGCATGGAGGCCTGCGCCTCCGTCACCTCCGTCCGGGGGAGGGCCAGCCGCAAGACGCCGATCACCTGCCCGCTGTCCGAGACGGGCAACGCCCCGTAGACGAGGGACGCGCGGGACGTGTCGCTCGTCCGCACGTCCTGGCCCGCGCCACCGGCCAGGGCGGCCGCCACCTCGGGGCGCGCCGCGAGGGTGCCCATCGCCTCGAGGTCCTCGATCCGCCGCTCGGAATCGCCGACCACCCTTCCGCTGCGGTCGATCAGCGTGATGCGCACCCCCGAAGCTCGCCCGGCGCGGGCCAGCAGATCCTGCCCGGCCGTCGCCCGCCCCGCGCGCAGCAGCGCCCGGCTCTCGTCCTGGAACAGGCGCCCCACCGTCAGCAGCCGCGTGACCACCGCTTCCTCGGCGAACTGCTCGAGCGCGTGGTCGATGTAGAGTCCCGCGGCAAGCGCGCTGACGGCGGCGAACCCGACCAGCGTGAGGGTGAGCTTGACGGCAATCCGGCGCCGAACGGCGAGGACGAGGCGGCGCAGCACGGCGGCGGCTCACCCGTCGAGATCGACGTCGAGGCGATAGCCCACGCTCTTCACGGTGACGATGCGGGCGCCCTCGATCCCGAGCTTGGCGCGCAGGCGCCGCACGTGCACGTCCACCGTCCGCGACTCGATCTCGTCCACCCGCGCGTAGCCCCACACCCGGTCGAGCAGGTACTCGCGGGAGAGCACGCGGCCCCGGGCCTCGAGCAGGGCCCGGAGCAGGTCGAACTCCTTGGGGGTGAGGGCGAGAGACGCCCCGCCCACGCGCGTGGTGTGGGTCTGCGGATCGAGGGTGAGCGTGCCCGCGGCCAGGGCGCCCACGCCCAGCGGCGGGCGGGCCCGCCGGAGGACCGCCCGGATCCGCGCCACCACCTCCTTGGGCGAGAACGGCTTGACGATGTAGTCGTCGGCGCCCATCTCGAGCCCGACGACGCGATCCACCTCGTCCCCCTTTGCCGTGAGGATCACGATGGGCAGGGACGCGGTCGACGTGTCCTGGCGCAGGCGCCGGCAGACCTCGAGGCCGTCCATCTCGGGCAGCATCAGGTCCAGCACGACCAGGTCGGGCCGTCGGTCCCGTACCACGCGCAACGCCTCCGGACCGGTCCCGGCCTGGGACACCTCGTAGCCGTCGCGCTCGAGGTGGAAGGCCAGAAGTCTCCGGATGTCGGCCTCGTCCTCGGCAATCAGCACCCGGCTCGCCATCCGGCCGCTATCTTACCAGCCCCGGGTTTCCCCCATCCCGAGCACCCAGCCCCGATCCGCCGGGAGGTCCCGCCGCGCGAGCTCCGCCCGCAGGCGTCGCGGGGGTTCGTCGAGCGGCTCGTCGGACATATCGAAGGTTCCCCAGTGGATCGCGAGCAACACGCCGGCGCGCACGTCGAGGAAGGCCTGCACCGCCTCGCCGGGATCCAGGTGATGCGCGCGCATGAGGGCCCGCGGCAAATACGCCCCGATCGCGAGCGCGGCCACGTCGAAGGGGCCGAGGCGCCGGCCGATCTCCCGGAAGCCCTCGAAGTACCCGGTATCGCCGCTGAAGTACACCTTCCGCCCGGACGGCCCCACCACGGCCCACGACGCCCAGAGCCGGCGGTTCAGGTCCATGGGCGATCGTTGCGACCAGTGCTGGGCCGGCGTGCAGACGATCCGCACCCCGCCCACCTCGCGCTCCTGCCACCAGTCCATCTCCTCGACCCGCGAGATGCCGATGTCGGCGAACCACCGGCGGAATCCGAGCGGCACGAGAAAGAGAGGATCGTGCGTCGCGGCGAGCCGCTTCACCGTCGCGAGGTCGAGGTGGTCGTAGTGATCGTGGGAGATGACAACCACGTGGACGGGCGGCAGGCTCTCGAACGGCACTCCCGGCGGGGAGAGGCGCCGCGGGCCCGCCCACGAGACCGGGCTCGCGCGCTCGCTCCAGTGGGGATCGGTCAGCACATTGACCCCGTCGAGGTGCACCAGGACGGTGGCGTGACCGACCCAGGTGACGCTGGCCGTCGGGTTGCCCTGCCACAGCTCGCGGCCCGCGGCCAGGCCCTCCGCCGACTCGTGGGGCGCGACGAAGGCCCGTGGCCCCGCGAGCAGGCGGAAGCCGTGCGCGGCCAGGAAGCTCCATCGCGTCCAGGTCCCGGGACGCCGGTAGTCGGGCCACGGGTTGCGAAAGCCCCCGGCGACATGATGAGACGGCTGTCCCGGCAGGGGCTGGGTACCCGCGCCAGCGCAGCCGCCCACGAGGAGCAGGAGGATCAGGGCGAGGCTCGTCGATTGGGGGCGCACGCCGGCTCAGTGTAACGGAGGAGGCGACACCTGTCATGGGGCGGGCCCGACGCGCGGGCCCGGTGCCACGGGATCCGCGCCGGCGGGCCAGGATCAGCCGGCAGCCACCCCGCTCCCCCGCGAGGACGCGGGCAGGAGCCCGAAGAGGCGCAGCCGCTTGCGCAGGGTGTTGCGGTTGATGCCGAGGAGCCGGGCGGCCCGCAGCTGGTTGCCACCGGACAGCTCGAGCACGTGGCGCAGCAAGGGCAGCTCGACGCGGGCCATCACGCTCCGGTAGAGGCCGCCGCCACTGGCGCCGGTCTCGCGCACGAGCGCGGGCAGGGCGTTGCCGACGAGGGCCTCGAACTCGCGGAAGCGACTGGACGGCTCCATGCGATCCTCCCCGCTGCGGGTACGGCCGGAGGGCAGGCCACCGCTGGGCCGATTC
>DATKEI010000259.1:0-13135 GCA_035544455.1 Binatia bacterium
CGCGGCCGGGCCCGGCGGGCGCGATCAGCGCGAGCCGGCGGCGGGGGCGGCGACGGCCGCGGGGCTGGCGACCGGGGCGCCCCGCGAGCCGCCGGTGACGAGCCGAAGGAAGCCGGGGGACAGCCGGGGGTCCAGGGTGTCGCGGATCCCGTCGCCGAGCAGGTTGAAGGCGAGCACCGTCACCGTGATCGCCAGGCCGGGGAACAGGACGAGCCACCACGACGGAACGAGATTGGTGATGGCGTCGGCCAGCATGTTGCCCCAGGTGGGCGTGGGCGGCGGCACCCCGACGCCGAGAAAGCCGAGGGCGGCCTCGATGACGATCGCCACGCCGAGATGGGTGGTGGCCAGCACCAGGTAGGGGGCCACGCACTGGGGCAGCACGTACAGCGTCATGAGGCGAAGGGCCGAGGCGCCGCTGGCGCGGCCGGCCTCCACGTAGGCCATCTCGCGCACGGAGATCGCCACGGAACGGATCACGCGCCCGCCGAACGGGATGCGGGTGACGGCGATGGCCACGATGACCGCGGGCAGGCCGGTGCCGATGGCCATGGAGATGGCCATGGCGAGAATGAGATCGGGAAAGGCCTGCAAGATCTCCATCACCCGCTGGCTCACGAGGTCGAAGCGCCCGCCCAGGTAACCGCAGGCCACGCCCCACAGCGACCCCACCGTGGTCCCGAGGAGCACGGCGGAGAACGCGACGAACAGCGACGTGCGCGCGCCGTAGATGACGCGCGACAGGGTGTCGCGCCCGACCTGGTCGGTGCCGAACCAGGCGTGCGCGTCGGGCGCCTTGTTCATGCGGCGGAAGTCGGTCTTGAGCGGGTCGCGCGGCGCCACCCAGGGCGCGGCGAGCGCGATGACGACGATGGCGAGCCCGACCAGCCCCCCGACCAGCGAGATGGGATTCCGGCGGGCGAATCCGGCCATCTCCCGGAGCGCCGACGGGGCCCGGGCGTCCGTGCCGTTCATGGTCCCGGGCGAGGCGCCGGCCGCGGGCGGCGGCCGCTCGCCCGGACCGCGCGTGAACAGGCGCCCCCCCTCAGCATGTGAAGGCGCATTCGCCGGGAGATCGGGCTAGTGTACTGAGTCAGGGATGGGCCGACAAAGCGCCGGGTGGGGTGGGGGTCCTCCCCGCGGGACACGCCGTGTCGCGGAGCGCTGCCGGCACTCAATGGGGCCACGAGATGGGGGGCCACGAGATGGGTGGTGGGTGGCTTTGGCCATCCGCAGAAGATACGGTCCCGCGCGGAGGACCCCCACCCCACCCGGCGCCGCGAGTCCACGAACTTCTGACTCGGGACACTAGAAGCGGATGCGGGGGTCGAGCCAGGCATAGGAGAGGTCGACGAGCACGTTGACCAGCACGAAGATCGCGGCGTAGAGCAAGACGAGGTTCTGGACCACGATGATGTCGCGCTCGATGATGGCGATGACCAGCGCCCGCCCGAGCCCGGGCACGCCGAAGGCTTGCTCGACGGCCACCGAGCCGCCGAGCACGAACCCGAGGAGCACCCCGGAGATCGTGACCACCGGCAGCAGGGCGTTGGGCAGGGCGTGGCGCAGCACCACCGCCTGCTCGCGCGCCCCCTTGGCCCGGGCGGTGCGCACGTAGTCCTCGCGGATCACCTCGAGCAGGCACGAGCGGGACATCCGGGCGATGTAGGCGCCCTGGGCGAGCCCCAGCACGAGCGCGGGCCCGATGACGATCTGCAGGTTCTCCCACGGATTCTCCCAGATGTGGACGATCACGATCGGCGCCTTGTACCCGAACCAGAAGAGCAGGGCGAGCACGATGAGCAAGCCGAGCCAGAAGCCCGGCACCGCGATGAACAGGATGGACACGACGCGGGTCACCGCGTCCAGCCAGCCGTTCGGGCGCACCGCGCTCAGGATGCCCGCGGGCAGGCCGACCAGCCAGGAGATGATCAGGGCGAGCACCGCGATCTCCGCGGACAGCGGGCCCCGGTGCAGGATCAGGGCGGCCACGGTGTCGCCGCGGAAGAACGACTTGCCGAGCTGCCCGGTGGCGATGTCGCCCAGCCAGCGCACGTACTGCACGGGCAACGAGTCGGCCAAGCCGAGGTCCTTCATGAGCTCGGCGCGATCGGCGGGCGCCAGCTTGGCGTGCCCCTCGAAGCCGAGAATGGCGACGAGCGGATCGCCCGGGATGACCCGCAGGACCACGAAGATGATCAGGGACACCCCGAGCAGGGTGCCAAGGGCGAAGGCCGCCCTGCGGAGGAGGTACTGCCTCACGCGACGGTCGCGTCCCCGCGTCGAGCCGCGCCGGCCGGCGCGGGCCGGCGTGTGCCGGCCCGCGCCACCCGCCGTGGCCGGGGGTTCTCCCGCGTCACGCTATGACGACAGCCAGACCTGGTCCCAGCGGACCACGTCGTAGATCCCGAAATACGTCGACGGGTTCTGGCCGCGCACCTTGTTGTACCAGGCGTCGTAGATCTGCTCGTAGGCCACCGGGATGAGCGGCGGATCCTGCTCGAGGATGCCCTCGGCCTGACGGACCAGCGCCTTGCGCTTGTTGCTGTCCAGCTCCCGCTCGATCTGGCCGGCCAGCGCGTGGAACTGCTCGTTGGTCCACCCGGAGTAGTTCTGGGGGCCGTTCTTGCCGTACCAGGCCGAAAAGTAATCGGACGGGTCCATCAGGGTCGACACGATGGCGCTGATGGCCAGGTCGAAGTTGCCGGCACCCGCCTCGTCGAACCACACCGACGTCTGCACGGTGCGCAGGTTCGTCTCGATGTTGATGTGCTCCTTGAGCATGGCCTGGATGGCCACCGCCCAGAGCTTGAAGGTGTTGATGTCGCGCACGACGAAGTCGAGGCCCTTGATCCCCTGCCCGTAGCCCGCCTCCTGCATGAGCTTGCGGGCCTCCTGGATGGCGGGCTTCATGTCCGACTGGTACCCGATCCGCTTTTCGAGCTCGGCCTTCGGCGTCGAGTACTCGTGGAAGGGGTACACGAACCCCCCGATCTGCATGGGGGCGGTGTCCTTCACGACCTCGACCAGGGCGTTGCGGTCCATGGCGAGGTGGATGGCGCGCCGCACCCGCGCGTCGGCCAGGGGCTTCCTCTTCATGTTCGTCCAGAACGCCTGGATGACGCTCTGGTTGAACGCCGCCGCCGTGACGCCCGGCATCTCCTTGGCCCGGCGCCAGGAGACGGGGTCCAGGAGGCGCGCGTAGTCCACCTTGCCGGACAGGAACGATGCCCCCAGCTCCGGGGAGAACGGGAACATGTGATAGACCTCGAGGCGGTCCACGTAGGGGAGCCCCTTGTTCCAGTAGCCGGGGTTCTTCTCCATGATCCAGACTTCCTTGTCCTTGCGCGAGACGTGCTTGAAGGGCCCGGTGCCCGGGTAGTCCATGACCTGCCGGAGGTTGCCCTGGTTGTCGTCGAGCGACTTCTTCCGGACGATGATGTTCCACCCGCTCGCGAAGGATGCCAGCATGAAGGCCTGGGGCCGGGCCTCGGTCAGGCGGAACTCGATGCGGTGCGGGTCCACGACCACGATCTCGCCCACGGTGGAAAATAGCGGGCTGCGCGGGATGACCACGCCCTTCGGCGGCCGGGCGATCCGCTCGTAGGTCGCCTTGACGTCCTCGGCCGTGAAGTCCGCCCCGTCGTGAAACTTCACGCCCTTGCGGAGATGGAAGGTGTACTTCTTGCCGTCCGGCGAGATCTCGTACTTCCAGGCCAGATCGGGGATGACCGTCTGCCCGTCCTTCGGGTGGCGGCGGAGCAGGGTGTCGTACATCGGGCTCTGCGGGCCGATGTTCGCCACCGTCCCGGACTGGTGCACGTCGAAGTGGGCGGGGGCGTTGTGGACGGCGTAGCGAAGGGTCCCCCCGCTCTTGGCCGCGGCGTCGGGCCGGATCGGCGACGGCGTCTCCTGCGCCTCCGCCCGGCGCCGGAGCACGGCAGGTCCGAGGGCGACCGCTCCACCGGCCGCGCCCGCAGTCTTCAGGAAACGGCGGCGGCTGAGAGCGTCGGTGCCGGAATCAAGCTCGTCGGACATGGTGACCCTCCTGTGGGTTGACCCCGGCGCAACGGTGCCCAGGGTGCGGGAAAGATACACGAGAGGCTCGCACGAGACAAGGCGCGCCGGGCCATGAGTCCCGCGCGGGCGCTCGGTTGCTCGCTCAGGGAAACGCCGGCGGGCCCCGGTCCGTTCCCCTCTCACCGGTGGACGGTCGTCGGCGCCGGGGCCCGGCGGTACGAGCAGTCCTTCATCCAGCAGCGCCGGCACTGCGAGAAGTAGTGGTCGACGCTCGCTTCCGGGCCGATCCCGACCAGGAGCGAGATCGTCTTGGCCGGGGTCATCACGCAGGCGGCGTTGAGGCTCACGTCGATGGGCTCGCCCGGGCAGAGGCGGAAGAGCGCGCGCTGCTCGGCGGTGTCCCAGCCCGCGTAACCCGGGCTGATGCGGTTCGTGACCCTGAGCCCGGCGGGGAGGCCGGCCTGGCAGAGGAGGTCGTTGGCGTACTCCGCCAGGCTGTCGACCGCCGCCGAGCCCACGCTGTCGAGCATCACGGCCAGGGGCAGCTCGCGGGCCTCGAACAGCGCCCGCGCCCGCAGCTCGATGGGCTCTCCGACGGTGCAGATGCCGGCGCCGATCGCCTGGAGCCGCCCCCACAGCCGGTCGATGGAGGGGATGCTCAGGTGCTCTCCCCCGGCCTCGATCCAGCCCGGCCCCTGGGCGGTGACGGGGGCGGCCCGGTACACGAGGCGCGGCGCCATGAGCGACTCGCCGAGAACCAGCGCTTCCTCGAAGATCTCGACCACCTTGGCCGAGGGCCGGTCGATGCCGGGCTTGTATCCCTGGTACCGCAAGGCCTCGTCCCGGTCGATGCGAAGTGGCAGCCGGTCGAGCACGGCGGGCTCGGGCCCGAGGACGTCGAGATCCGGAGGCACGGCGCGATTCCCGAGGCGGGGCCGGAGCGCCGTCAGCGGCGCGGGCGGGAGCGTACGACCTCGGCGATGAGCCGGATGTGCTCCGGCCCCGAGCCGCAGCAGCCCCCGACGATGCTGCACCCGGCGTCGAGCAGCGCGGGGTAGTCCTTGGCCATCGCCTCCGGACCGAGCTCGTAGGTGGTCTGCCCGCCGGTCGTGATCGGCAGCCCCGCGTTCGGATAGGCGATCAGGGGAACGCCGGTGGCCGCGCGCATCTCGCGGATGATGGCGATGGCGCGATCCGGCCCCCGGCCGCAGTTCATCCCGACGAGATCGGCCCCCGCCGCCGCCAGGCTCCGGGCTACCTCGTCCGGGCTCTCGCCCCACATGGTGCGGTCCCGGTCGTGCAGTTCCTCGTACTGGAAGAACATCGTCGCCATGACCGGCCGGTCCGTCGCCGCCTTGCAGGCCCGGATGGCCGCCGCCGCCTCCTGCGGGAACATCATGGTCTCCACCGCGAAGATGTCGACGCCGCCCTCGGCCAGGGCCTCGGCCTGCTCGGCGAAGGTCGCGAGGTACTCCTCGTCCGTGGCGACGTTGTCGCCGACGCCGAACTCGGCGGGCACGCAGCTGGTGGGCCCGATGGAGCCCGCCACCCAGCGCCCCGGGGGACAGACGGAGCGGGCGAGGCGGGCGCCCGTCTCGTTCAGCTCGCGCGTGCGGTCGCTGACGTCGTGGCCGTACCGCTCGTTGTACTCCCGAAGCTTGAGACGGCTCGCCCCGAACGTGTTGGTCTCCACCAGGTCGGAGCCCGCCTCGAAGTAGCCGCGGTGGATCCCGCGCACGACCTCGCCGTGCGTGTCGTTCCAGATCTCGGGGCAGTGGCCGTCGAGGAGCCCGGCCGCGAAGAGCGCGGTGCCGTATCCCCCGTCGAAGACGAGCCGCTCCCCGGCCTTCACCCGCTCGACGATCTCCCACCCCGCCCCCCGGGTCATGGCGCGCCCGCGTCAGGCCGTGGCCGGAACGCCGAGGAGCTCCTTGGCCTTGATCACGGCGAGGGTGGAGTCCCTGGCGTAGCCGTCGGCGCCGATCTCGTTGCAGAAGGCCTGGGTCACGGGAGCCCCTCCCACCATGACCTTGACGCGGTCGCGCAGGCCGGCCCGGGCCAGCGCGTCGATGGTCCGCTTCATGGCCGGCATGGTCGTGGTCATGAGGGCGGAGATACCCACGATGCTGGCGCCGTGCTCCTGGACCGCGGCCACGAACTTCTCGGGCGCGACGTCGCGCCCGAGGTTGTGGACGCTGAAGCCGGCCCCCTCGAGCATCATCGCCACCAGGTTCTTGCCGATGTCGTGCAGATCCCCCTGGGCGGTGCCGATGACCACGACCCCGAGAGAATCGTGGCCCCGGCCAGCCGCGGTGATCAGGGGCTTGAGGAGGTCGAGCCCCGCGTACATGGCGCGGGCCGAGAGCAGCACCTGCGGAACGTAGTACTCGTTCCGCCGGAACTTCTCGCCGACCACGTCCATGCCCGGGATGAGGCCGCGGAAGATCAGGTCCCTGGCGTCGATGGCCCGATCGAGGCCCTCACGGGTCTTGAGCGCCACCGTGTCCTTGTCGCCCAGGATGAGGGCCCGGGACATGAGGGGATAGTCGAAATCGTCGTCGGTTGCCAAGGCAGCTCGCCCTCGGGGAAGCGCGTCAGCGGCGGGTCAGGGCGTGACGGTCGGGTAGCCCGCTCGGGTCCAGGCGGTCATGCCGCCCGCCACGTTGTACCAGCCGTCGAGCCCCGAGCGGGCGAGGGCGCTGATGACCGTGCTCGAGCGAAGGCCGCCGGCGCAGAGCACGGCCTTGGGCCGATCCGCGGGTACCTCGGCCCGCCGCCTGAGCGCCTCGCCCATCGGCAGGTGCACCGCGCCGTCGATGTGCCCCTCGTCCCACTCGGCCCCCTCGCGCACGTCGATGACGACCAGATCGGGGTGCTCCTCCCGGAGGGTGGCGAGCTCGTGCACCGTGATCTGCGGCACGGTGGCGACCGGCAGCCCCTGGGTGCGCCACTCGGTCATGCCCCACTGAAGGTGGCCGGCGATCTCGTCGATGCCGATCCGCGACAGGCCCTGGACCGCCCGGGTGAGATCGGAGGGCCCACCCGCAACCAGGACCACGGTGCCTTCCGAGGGCAGGAACCAGCCGGCGCGATTGGCGAACTGCGGGCTCTCGATCCAGACGTTGAGGGCGCCGGGCACGTGCCCCTCGCCGTAGTCGGCCGGCGCCCGCACGTCTAGCACGGCCGCGCCCTTGCCGAGGGCTTCCTGGAGCGCCGCCGCCGAGAGAGGACGGATCTCGCCCGACAGAGGCAGGGCCTGGGCCCGGTTCCTGGAGATGATGTGCTCGAAGTTGGGCGGCTTGGGCGGCAGCCCGGTCATGAGATTCCGGATAAACGTTTCCTCGTCGGGGACTTGCAGCGCGGAATTGAAGCGTCGCTCGAAGCCGATGGTCGAGGCCGTCTTGCCCGACATGGCCCGGCCGCAGCTCGACCCGGCCCCGTGGGCCGGGTACACCTCCACGCTGTCCGGCAGCGGGAGAAGCTTGACCTTCAGGCTTCGGTACAGGTCGGCGGCGGCGCGCTCGCCGCCGAAGTCGGGCCGTCCGACATCGCCGATGAAGAGCGTGTCGCCGGTGAGCACGAACCATGGCTCGGCGCCCCGGCTCAGATCGCTCACGACCAGGCTGACGCTCTCCGCGGTGTGCCCGGGCGTGTGGAGCACCCGGAGCGAGACCTTGCCCAGGCGGATCTCACCTCCGTCCTCGATCGGCTCGTGCGGAAAGCCCGCGTCGGCGGCCGGATGCAGGTGGATGCGCGCCCCGGTCTTGGCGGCGAGGGCCTGGTTGCCGGAGACGTGGTCGGCATGCAGGTGCGTCTCCACGATGCGCGTGATGGCGAGGCCCTTGCGCCGGGCCAGGGCCACGTACTCGTCGACGCGGTCGCGGGCCGGGTCGATCACGGCCGCCTCCCCGCACTGCCCGCACCCGATCAGGTACGACAGGCAGCCGGCTTCCTCGTTGACGATCTGCTGGAAGATCATGGCCTGGATTCTCCCACGGCGGCCGCAACTTCCGCAAGACTCAGCCGCCCGAGCAGCGCGGTCACCTCCAGCCTCAGGCCGCCCGGGCCGGAAGGGGGCGGTGGCCGCCGCCGCGGGCGTTAAGCGCCTACTTCATGCGCGGGTCCAGCGCGTCCCGCAGCCCGTCGCCGAAGAGGTTGAATCCGAGCACGGTGACGAAGATCGCCAGGCCCGGAAACAGCGACAGCCAGGCGTTGCTCTGGATGAAGGCCACGTTGGCCTTCAGGTCCCAGCCCCAGCTCGGCGTCGGGGGCTGGGTGCCGAGCCCGAGGAAGGACAGGGTGGCCTCCACGATGATGGCCGTCGCGATCCCGAGCGTGGTCGTCACGATGATCGGCCCGAGGCAGTTCGGCAGCACGTGGCGGCCGATGATCCAGGGATCGCGCACGCCGAGGGCGCGGCACGCCTCGACGTACTCCTTCTCCTTGATGGACAGGACGCTGCCCCGCACCAGCCGGGCGTAGATCGGGATGCGCACGATGGCGATGGCCCCCGTGACCTTGATGGTGCCGAGAATCCCGGCCGTCGGCGCGAAGATGACCATCAGGATGATGGCCAGCAGGTAGATCGGGAACGCGAGGATCAGGTCCATCGCGCGCATGATCGCGTTGTCCACGCCCCCGCCATAGTAGCCGGCGACCAGCCCAAGCGGCACGCCGACGAGCAACGCGAGCAGCACCGACGACACGCCCACCGCGAGCGAGATGCGGGTGCCGTGGATGATACGGCTCAGCATGTCGCGCCCGAGCTGGTCGGTGCCGAGCGGATGGGCCCAGCTCGGGCGCTGGAACATCTGGGTCTGGTCGCTCTCGATCGGGCTCCGCGGGGCGATGACGTCCGCGCCGGCGGCGACCACGAGCAGCACGGCGACGATGACCGCCCCCACGAGCGCCGTCTTGTTGCGCCGCAGCCGGCGCAGGGCCTGCGTCCCCGGGGATTCGGCACGGGGGCCGCGGACCACGGGCCAGGCGCCCGCGACCACCCCGACGTCCCCTCCGCGCACGGCGCTTGCGACGACCGGGTTCTCTCCCGCGTCAGCCATGACCCCTCCTCTGCGGATGGAGTCCATCGGGGCCAGGCGCCCGATGCCCTCGCATCCGTCTCAGCTGTAGCGGATCCGCGGATCCAGGAACGTGTAGGTCAGGTCGACCATCAGGTTGATCACGACGAACGCGATCGCCGTACACAGCGCGAAGCCCTGCACCTGCTGGTAGTCGCGGGCGATGATGGCGTCGATGCCGAAGGTGCCCAGGCCGGGCATGGCGAAGAGCGTCTCGATCACGATCGCGCCGCCGATGAGAAATCCGACCTGGAGCCCCATCACGGTGACGGTGGGGATGAGGGCGTTCTTCAGCGCGTGCTTCAGAACCACCGGCCGCTCGGCCAGGCCCTTGGCGCGCGCGGTGGTCACGTACTCCGTGCGAATCACCTCCAGCATGCTCGCGCGCAGCAACCGGGTGAGGATGGCGGCGCGTCCCACCCCGAGGGCCACGGCCGGCATCAGGATGTGCTGCATGTTGCCCCACACGCTCACGCCGCACACCATCCCCGGGCAGGTGCCGGGCAGGTACACCCAGCCCGAGCTGGGGAGCAGGCCGCCGAGCCCGATCGAGAAGACGAGCAAGAGCAGCACCCCCACGAAGAACTCCGGGATGGAGACCCCGATCATCGCCACCGAGGTCGCCGTGTAGTCGGCTCACGTGTTCTGCCGCATGGCGCCGATGATCGCGGCCGGGACGGCGATGACCAGCGCGATTCCCATCGACAGCACGATCAGCTCGAGGGTCACCGGCAACCGGATCAGCACGTCCTCGAGGACGGGACGCCCGCTGAGGATGGACGTCCCCCAGTCGCCCCGCACGAGCTTGCCGAGCCAGATCACGTACTGGACCATGACGGGCTCGTTCAGCCCGTAGGTCTCGCGGGCCTTGATGGCGTCCTCTTCCGTGTAGGCGTCACCGAGCAGGGCGACCACGGGATCCCCGGGGATCGACCGCATCATGACGAACACCACCAGGGTGATCGCCAGCACGGTCGGGATCACCCCGAGGAGCCGTCTCAGGACGTAGACACGCATGGCGCGCCCCCCGGGGGGGACGGCCCCGCGCCGCCCCCCCGCGCCGCCGAGGTCACTTGTCCAGCCAGACCTGGCTGAAGTGGACCTCGAACTCAGCGTTGTACACGTAGCCCTTCACCCACGGCTGGACGACCATGTAGAACGGCGAGCCGGAGACGTTGTTCCAGTACATGTTGTCGGCCATGAACTCCACCAGCTCCTTGCCGATGCCCTGGCGCTTGGCCGGATCCAGCTCCCGCGCGTACCGCGCGTAGAGCTCGTCCACCCGCTTGTCGTTGTGGCGGGGGTGGCTCCACGACGAGGTGCTGTTCGACAGGTAGCCGTTGGAGTCGATGGTCAGCAGGGACAGGAGGTCCTCGACGTACATGTCCCACGGCCCGTCCTGCAGGGTCGTGTTCATCCAGCTCACCTTGTCCACGAGCCGGATGTTCGCGGTCACCCCGATGCGGGCCATCTGCTCCTTGATCACCGTGGCAATGACGTTGAAGACGGACTTCTCGGTGTCGGCCATCACCTCGAAGGTGAGAGGCTTCGACGGGCCGTAGCCCATCTCGGCGAGCAGGGCCTTGGCCTTGGCCTGGTCGTACGGGCACTTCGCGTTGACGTCCACCGACTCCAGGGTCCCGGGCGGGGCCATTCCGACCCAGGGGGTCGCCTGGCCCTTGAAGGCGATCTTGACGATCTCCTGCCGGTCGATCCCGTAGCACCCGATGGCCTTGCGCATCCGGAGGTCTCCGAAGATCGGGTGCGGCATGCGATCCTTGGACATCGGCTTGCCGTCGCGGGGAACCGTCACCTTCATCGCCGCCAGCATCGGCGTCGTCTCTTTCCCGGTCAGGATCTTCGCCGTCGGGTTCTGGGCCCGCATGGTGTCGACGTGCTCGGGCGAGAACGAGGCGATGAAGTCGACCTCCCCGGCCTGGAACGCGGCCATCTCGGTGACGGGATCCTTGATCACGCGGATCATGATGCGGTCCAGGTAGGGCTCGCCGGGCACGAAGTACTTGTCGAAGCGCTCCATCGCGAGGTGGCTGCCCTTGATCCACTCGACGAGCTTGAACGGCCCGCACCCCACCACCGCCCCCGGCTTGCCCTGCTTGCGGTCGTCGAGGGTGTACTTCTGAGTGGCGGTCGGCGAGTAGAGGACGAGCCCCGTCCGGTACGCCGCGAGCATGTGGAAGAGGAAGGCGTAGGGCTGCTTGAGGCGGATCTGGACGGTGAGCGGATCCAGCACCTCCACGCTGTGCACGGGGTCGTAGAAGGTGCGCATGCCCGACTTGGTGGCGGGGTCCATCAGCCGATCGATGCTGAACTTGACGGCCGCGGCGTCGACCGGGGTGCCGTCGTGGAAGAGGACGTTCTTCCTGAGCTTGAAGGTGTGGAGCAGGCCGTCGGGCGTGCTCTGCCACGACTCCGCGGCATCCCCCACGAACTTGCCGTCCGGCGTGATGTTGACGAGGCCGCACCCGACGTTCATGGCGACCCACATCATTTCGTAGCCGGGGGCCGTGTGGAAGTCGAGGTTGGCTATCTCGTTGCCGTAGGAGACGCGGAGCGTGCCTCCTCGCTTGGGGGTTTGCGCGTCGGCGCCCGGAGGGACAGCGAGGCTCCAGGCGAACGCGGTCAGGATGGAGAACAGGCCGGCGGTGGTGCGTCGTGAGCGCATGGCTTCCCTCCCTTGGGTTTGCGTTAGGGACGGAGCGGACCGGACATCGCGGCGGCGATTCCGGGCACTCTACAGGAGATGTCAAGCCTTGACAACCACCCAGACCGCCGGAATCTCCGCCGGCCCCTCGGCGGAGGGAGGGACGTCGCCCGGACCGGCCGGCGGGGGTCTTGCCGGCGCCGCTCGCGGCCCGGCGATTTCCCACTATCGGCTTTCCATTCCCTTCCTGTTACACTGAGGCCAGCCAGGGCCCCTGGGGGTCGGGTGCCGATGGCATCATCCGTGGTACCGGACTAGGCGAGCGTCCATGCGCATCAGGGTCCTCGGCGCCTTCGGTAGCGAAGGTCTAGGCCAGCGGCCATCCGCCTTTCTGGTGAACGATCGGACCCTGGTGGACGCGGGCTCCGTCGGCAGCGCCCTGGGGGTCCCCGAGCAGGTCGAGATCGAGCGCGCCCTGCTGAGCCACGCCCACCTGGACCACGTCGTCGGCCTGGCGTACCTGACGGACACGCTGGCCATGACGGGCGCCTCCCGCCCCATCACCGCGTACAGCATCGAGCCGGTCATCAACGCCCTGCGCACCCACGCGTTCAACGACGTCATCTGGCCGGACTTCACGGTGATCCCGTCCGCGGACCGGCCGTTCCTCAGCTTGCAGACCCTGGCCGAGGACGTGGAAGCGCGGGTCGGCGATCTTCGCGTGACCCCCGTCGTCGTCGACCACGCCGTGATCGCCACCGGCTTCGTCATCCACGACGGCGACACGGGCTTCGTCTACACCGGGGACACCGGGCCCACGGAGCGGCTCTGGCGGCAGGCGCGCGAGATGCGCGGCCTGAAGGCCATCATCGTGGAAACCGCGTTCCCGAACCGGCTGGACGGGCTCGCCCGCGCGTCAGGCCACCTCACGCCGGACATGCTGCGGCGGGAGATCGACAAGATGCCGGCGGACGCCCCCGTCTGGGTGTTCCACATCAAGCCCCAGCTCTTCGAGGAGACCGCGGAGGAGCTGGCGGGCATCGACCCCGCCCGCATCCACATCCTCGAGCAGGGCAAGACGTACTCGCTCTAGTCTAGTGTGCTGAGTCGGACTTTGCCGACAAAGCGCCGGGCGGGGTGGGGGTCCTCCCCGTGGGACACGCTGAGTCGCGGAGCGCTGCCGGCACTCAATGGGGCCACGAGATGGGTGGTGGGTGGCTTCGGCCATCCGCAGAAGATACGGTCCCGCGGGGAGGACCCCCACCCCACCCGGCGCCGCGAGTCCACGAACTTCTGACTCGGGACACTAGAGCGAGTACGTCTTGCCCTGCTCGAGGATGTGGATGCGGGCGGGGTCGATGCCCGCCAGCTCCTC
>DATKEI010000260.1:0-3248 GCA_035544455.1 Binatia bacterium
ATGGTAGGTGACTCCCGCGATCCGCAGAATACGGTCCCGCGGGGAGGGCCCGCACCCCACCCGGCGCCGCGAGTCGACGAGCTTCTGACTCAGGACACGAGCCCGCACCATGCGCGAACGCCCTCACCCGGACCCTCTCCGAGGGCGCCGAGGGCGAGGGAGTCGTTGCACCAGTCGTTGCACCATGAGTGCGCTCGGCAATCGACGCAAGCGATCTACCCGCGGGGCCGGCGGGCCGCGGAGGCGGTGGCGCGTTCCCCCTGGGAGCCTCGACCGATGGTATCGTAGGGCTCCATGTCAGTGGTCCCCATCGACCGCAGCGCCATTCTCGACTCGCTCAATCCGGCCCAGCGCGAGGCGGTGATGGCCACGCGGGGACCACTCCTCGTGCTGGCGGGGGCGGGCAGTGGCAAGACCCGGGTGATCGCCCACCGCATCGCCTGGCTTCTCGCCGCAGAGGGGGTCCATCCGCGCAGCTTGCTCGCCGTCACCTTCACCAACAAGGCGGCGGAGGAGATGCGCCGCCGCGTGGAGGACCTGGTGCTCCCGGCCGGCATCCGGCCTCCCCTCATCGCCACCTTCCACTCGACGAGCGTGCGCATGCTCCGCCAGCACGCGCCCCGGATCGGGCTGCCGGCGTCGTTCGTCATCTACGACGAGGACGACCGCCTGACCCTCATGAAGGAGCTGGTCCGCGAGCTGGGCTTCGACGAGCGGGTCCTGAGCCCCTCGAGCGCCGTCCACCGCGTGAGCCACGCCAAGAACCAGATGCTCGGCCCGGAGGAGGTCGATCGCCTGGCCCGGACGCCGGCCGAGGAGCGCGTGGCCATGCTGTATGCGCGGTACGAGGCGCGGCTGCGGCAGGCGGGGGCGGTGGACTTCGACGACCTCCTCCTGCTCGCGGTGAAGCTCCTCGTCGAGGTGCCCGAGGTGCTGACGTGGTACCGGGGCCTGTGGCGGCACGTGCTCGTCGACGAGTACCAGGACACCAATCGCGCGCAGTACCGCATGATCCGGCTGCTCACCGAGGAGCACCGCAACCTGTGCGTGGTGGGCGACCCCGACCAGTCCGTGTACCGGTGGCGCGGGGCCGATCTTCGCAACATCCTCGACTTCGAGCGCGACTATCCCGACTGCCACATCGTGCCCCTCGAGCAGAACTACCGCTCGACCCGGCGCATCCTGGCCATGGCGTCCGCGGTGATCGCCAACAATCGGGCCCGCAAGGACAAGCGCCTGTGGACGGACAACGCCGAGGGCGAGCTGGCCCAGGTCTATCGCGCCTGGGACGAGCACGAGGAGGCCGGATTCGTTGCCCAGGCCATCCGCGGCCTGCGCGGGACGGGCATGGAGTACCGCGACGCGGCGGTGTTCTACCGGACCAACGCGCAGTCGCGGGTGCTGGAAGATGCCCTCCGGCGCGCCGCCATCCCCTACGCCATCGTGGGCGGCGTGCGCTTCTACGAGCGGCGCGAGGTCAAGGACACCGTGGCCTGGCTGCGCGTGATCGTGAACCCGCAGGACGACGTGGCCTTCCGGCGTGCCGTCGGCGCGCCCACGCGCGGGGTCGGGCGCACGACGCTGGACGCCCTCGCGGCGGCGGCGCGCAAGGGCGGGACGTCGCTCCTTCTCGCCTGCGCCGCGCTCCCGCCGGAGATCGGGGGCAAGCCGCGGCGGGCCCTCGAGGACTTCCGCGCTCTCGTGGGCGGCCTGGCCGCCCGCCGCCGCGAGGCGGCGCTGCCCGCGTTCATCGACGCCGTCCTGGCCGAGTCGGGGTACCGCGCCGCCCTCAGGGCCGAGCGGACCGCCGAGGCCGAGGCCCGCCTCGAGAACCTGGAGGAGCTGATTGCCGCCGCCGAGGATTTCGCGAACGCGCGGGCGGCCGGAGACGAGCCCGCCGCCGTCGAGACCTTTCTCGACTCCGTCACGCTGGTGAGCGACGTGGACGAGTGGGATGCCGGGGCGGGCGGGGTGACGCTGATGACCCTGCACTCGGCCAAGGGGCTCGAGTTCCCGGTCGTGTTCCTCACCGGCCTCGAGGAGGGCGTGTTCCCGCACTCGCGGTCCATGCACGATCCCGACGAGATCGAGGAGGAGCGGCGCCTCTGCTACGTCGGCATCACCCGGGCCGGCCGGCGGTTGCACCTGTCCTACGCCCTCCACCGGCGGCTGCAGGGCTACGGGCAGGGCGAGCCGTCGCGGTTCCTCCTGGAGATCCCGGAGGAGCTGCTCACGATGCTGAACGGCTGGCGCGCCGAGCCGGCGCCGCGCCCGGTGCCCGCCGCCGCCGCGGAGGGAGGCGGCGACGACGACCTGCCCTTCCGGGTCGGGGCCAGGCTCCGGCACGGGCGCTGGGGGGAGGGACTCCTGGTCGGCATCCAGCGCGAGGGCGCCGACGTGATCGCCACCGTGCAGTTCGCCAGCGTCGGCAAGAAGAAGCTGTCCTTGCAGTACGCGCAGCTGGAGGAGATCTGATGGCCGGGGCCGGGATCTCGCGGGCCGACGTCGAGCACATGGCGCGGCTCGCCCGCCTGGAGCTGTCCGAGGCGGACAAGGACCGGATGCAGGGGGAGCTCGACGGCATCCTGGCCTACATCGACAAGCTGCGCGCGCTGGACGTGGACGGGGTCCCCGCGACCACACACGCCGTCCCGCTCACCAACGTCATGCGCGCCGACGAGCCCGAGCCCTCCCTGCCCTCGGAGGAGATGCTCGCCAACGCCCCCGACCGGAACGGCGAGTACGTCCGCGTCCCCCGCATCATCGAGAGCTAGACCGGAGCCAGACCGGACCATGCTCGAAGCCAGGCGTCACCCCCATCCCAACCTTCTCCCTCATGCCCCAGCGTGTCCTTCACATCCCGCTCGCCCCCTCACCCTGGCCCTCTCCCCCTCCGGGGGTGAGGGAACGGCAGCGACTCCCTCGCCCTCGGAGAGGGAGAGGGTGGGGGTGAGGGTGGGTTCGGCCGCGCATTCAGCTCCCTCGCCCTCGGAGAGCGAGAGGGTGCGTTCGGCCGGGCGTTTGGCGCGGGGGCCGGGGTGCCCGCTGCCGGCCCGGCCGTCAGCGGCCAGGGACACGCGCGCTGTCGGGGGCGGGCCGGCGTGCTGACGGAGCTGTCGGCTCGCGCGCTGGGCGAGCGGTTCCGGAGCGGGGCGACCACGCCGAGCGAGGTCGCGGAGGCATACCTGGCGCGGATCGAGGCGCTGGATCCGCATGTGAACGCGTACCTCACGGTCACGAGCGAGCGG
>DATKEI010000261.1:0-5349 GCA_035544455.1 Binatia bacterium
GCAGCGCCTGCTGCTGATCGGCGCCGCCGTGGTCGCGCTGCTCTGGCTCGCCTCCGGCTTCTACATCGTGGGTCCCGGCGAGCGGGGCGTCGTGCTGTGGTTCGGCCGTGCCGTCGACCAGACGGGGCCGGGGCTCCGCTACCGCCTGCCGGCGCCGATGCAGTCGCATCACATCGTCGACGTCGCGACGATCCGGCGCGCCGAGGTCGGCTTCCGCGCGGAGCGCGGCACCACCCGGGCCGTGCCCGGCGAGGCGCTGATGCTCACCGGCGACGAGAACATCGTCGACGTCCAGCTCTTCGTGCAGTATCTGATCCACGAGCCGGAGAAGTTCCTGTTCCGGGCTCGCAGCCCGGAGATGACCCTGCACTCCTCCGCCGAGGTCGCGCTCCGCGCCGCGGTCGGGGAGAACAACATCGACTACACGATGACGGAGGGCCGGGTCGAGGTGCAAGACCGCGTGAGGAAGCAGCTCCAGGAGCTCCTCGACCTCTACGGCACCGGACTGCTCATCACCGAGGCCCGTCTCCTCGTGGTCGACCCTCCGAAGGAGGTCAAGGAGGCCTTTCACGACGTCGTGCGGGCCTGGGAAGATCGCGAGCGCCTCATCAAGGAGGCCGAGGGCTACACCGAGGGCATCCTGCCCAAGGCGCGCGGGGAGGCCATGCAGATGCTGCGGGAGGCCGAGGGATACCGCGAGCAGCGCCTGATCCGGGCCCGCGGCGACGCCGACCGGTTCATGCGGATGCACACCGAGTATCAGAAGGCGGAAGCGGTGACACGGGATCGGCTCTACCTGGAGATGGTCGACCGGGTCCTGCCCAACACCAAGACCGTTGTGGTGGACTCGCGCGGCGATCGGAGCAGCGTCGTTCCCTTGCTGCCCCTCGGGACCTTCTTGCCCGAGCCGGCCGAGGCGAAGACCAACAACCGGCCCCCGGCCCTCGCGCCGGCGGTGACGACGGGAGGGCGATGACCATGGCCTGGCGCATCGCGGCGCTCGTGATTCTCGTCGCCCTGCTCGGCGGGGCGACCTATACCGTGCCGGAGTGGGAGCAGGCGATCGTGACCCGGTTCGGCCAGCCCATCAGGACCGTGCGGGATCCGGGGCTCTACTGGAAGATCCCCTTCCTCGACACGGTTCACTCCTTCGACAAGCGGGTGCTGGGCGCGGATACGGGGAGCGCGGAGTACCTGACCGCCGACAAGAAGCGGCTGCTCATCGACCACGTCTCCCGCTGGGAGATCGTGGACCCGCTCCAGTTCTACCGGACCGTGCGCGACGAGCGAGGCGCCATGGCGCGCCTGGACGACATCATCACCGCGCGGCTGCGGCAAGAGGTGGCCAAGGAGTCGTTCAAGGAGATCATCAGGGAGAAGCGCCAGAGCATCATGGACACGGTCACGGCCGAGGCGCGGACGCTGGCGGCGTCCCTCGGCCTGCGCGTGCTCGACGTGCGGGTCAAGCGGGCTGACCTGCCCGTCGAGGTCCAGCAGAGCGTGTTCGCGCGGATGCAGGCCGAGCGCCAGCGCATCGCGCTGCGCTACCGCGCCGAGGGCGAGGAGAAGGCCCGGGAGATCCGCGCCGAGGCCGACAAGCAGCGCGAGATCATCCTGGCCAAGGCCTATCAGGAGAGCCAGGGTCTGCGCGGTACCGGCGACGCGGAGGCCATCGCGGTCACGGGGCAGGCCTTCGGGCGGGACCCGGGCTTCTACGGGTTCATCCGGCGGCTCGAGACGTACGAGCGCATCTTCTCGCCCGACACGACGCTCGTGCTCCGGCCGGACTCCGATCTCTTGCGGTACCTGGACTCCCCCCGGGAGCGCCGATGAGCGGTTTCCCGCGCTGGCGGCCCCGGGCGATCGGCTCGGGGCCCCCTGGCCCGCCCGGAAGTGTACGGGCGGGCCGGGACGGCCCGGGCCATCGCCGCACGGGCCGGGCCAGGGCGTCATGTCCGGTGCATGGTGTCAGGACTCAGCCGATCGGCACGCAAGCACACGCGGCACCACGGGATGGAGCGCTCGAAGTCGTGGGCGAGAGCGTGGTGTGACAGCCAGATGCCGAACACCCAGCAGTCGGGCCTGTCCATCGGGTTGCTCACGATGGGGCGGTGGCCGCGCGGGCAGGCGGCGCCCAGACGATGGACGGGGCCGGACAGATCGGGTCGTTCCAGGCGGAAATAGCAGGGGGCCGGCGCCACCACGTAGGTGACGACCGACATCGCGGGCAGAGACGTGCTCGCCTCCCCGCGGCGGATGTCGAGCACGTACCGGCCCCGGGCGAGCACCGCGACCACCTGCAGGCCGAGGGACTGAAGCCGCTCCAGCGGCCAGGCCGCTTGCGCCAGGTAGTCGGCCACCCTGGCTGGCGTCTCGTCCGGGCCGAGCCCGTCCCGGCGCGCGAACAGTCGCTCGATCACCCGGTCCACTTCGGGATTGTCGTCGTCGGGGAGCATCCACCGGCTGACGCGACACAGGTGCGTCCGGAGCGTGTCCCCGAGGTCGACCACCGTCCGGATCGTGCGAACCACCATGTCGAACCTCCCATCGCCGTGGGCCGCCGGGGTGAGTCCGGCGGGTCCGGCGTTCCGGCCAGGCACTCGAGGCATCGAACCTCCCCTGCCAGCTCGCGCCCGGCGACCGTGAAGATCAGGGCCATGCGCCCGTGCCGGGCCCCGGCAGGATCTCGCGGATGTCCCTCGACGTCTTCCTGGTCAAGGCGGCGGCCGCTTGCTACCGGGCCGCCGCCTCGCGAGCCCGGGTAGGATCCTGCTGGGCGCCTTCACCCCGGTGGCTCGGCATGAACAGGGACACCGCTGGACCGGGCACCGGCTGCAGCAGCGCTGTCATCTCAGGTCGGGTATACGCCTTCACGCCCGCTCCATCGTTTCTCACGAGGGTTCCTGTGCGGCCATGGCGAGATCCTCCCTGGAGCGGCGAGACGGCGACTCCGGGCCCGCGGAGGCGCCGGGATTCCACGGCCCTGCCGGGAGACCATTCCTCTTCCAGAGAAGCGAGGAAGCGACTCCCCCGGCGAAACCGGGGGTGGATCTAGCGAATCGCGACGAGCGGAGTGGAGGAGCTAGTGATCTTCCGAGGGACCGCGCCCGGAGTCTTCTCGCCACACAATGCCCCGCGCGAGCGGGTGAAACTGAGGCCGCATCACGGCGCGCGGGACGCGATCCGGCCACGCGGGGCGGGCATCGGCGTAGCGAACGCGCGCCGCGCCCGGCAGCGGGTCCGGCTGCCGCGGCGCACTCCCACGGTGCTTCGTCGCGCCGGCCTCCACGACCTCGAGGAAGCCGTCGGCGAACCCCACTGCTCCCGGCAGCAAGGGGTTCGAGAGGTCCCCGGCAACGTAGAGGACCAGCGCGAGCACAAAGGAGCCCACGTGCATTGGCCTATTCTACTCCCGGGGCCTTCCGGCAGCGACGGGGCGCCGGCCGGTAGGTGCCGGGGCGCGCTCGATGTCGCGAGTCCCGGCGGCCGGGGCTGGAGGCCTTCAGGGGAACTTCGGTCTAGTCCGAAGTTCCCCCGGACTAGAGTAGGTCAGCGGCCTTGCGGGCGGCGATCAGCACGGGATCCCACACCGGCGAGTAGGGGGGCGCATAGCTGAGGTCCAGGTGGATCATCTCGTGGACGGTGAGCCCAGCGTGCAGCGCCGTGGCGAGCACGTCGATTCGCTTGGCCGCGCCTTCGATGCCCACGATCTGACCACCCAGGAGCCGGCCGCTGGCCCGTTCTGCCACCACCTTCACCGTGATCGGCCCGGCGCCCGGGTAGTACCCGGCCCGGGTATGGCTCCTGATGGTCGCGCTCACGTACTCCCAGCCCAGAGGATGGATCTCCTCTTCCTGCAGGCCGGTGCGAGCGACCTCGACGGCACAGATCTTACTGGCCGCGGTCCCGACCACGCCGGGGAAGGTGGCATCGCCACCGCCGATGTTGATGCCGGCCACTCGGCCCTGCTTGTTCGCGACGGTCCCGAGGGCGACGTAGAAAGGCCGGCGACTGACCAGGTGAAATGACTCGACGCAGTCGCCGGCGGCCCAGATCCCCTCGATCGGCGTCCGCATCCGCCCGTCGACGGAAATCGCCCCGGCCTCGCCGAGCGGGATGCCCGCGGCAGCGGCCAGGGCGGTATTGGGCTCGACGCCCATGCCCAGGATCACGACGTCGGCGGGCAGGGTCCGCCGGTCGGTCACCACGGCCTTGACGCGCTCGCCCGCGACCTCGAAGCTCTCCAGCGACTCCTCGAGGTGGACGCTGACACCGGCGGCCCGCAGGGCCCCGGACACGAGCTCTCCCATGTCGACATCGAGGGTGCCCATGACCTGCCGGCCCCGGTCGATCAACGAGACCTCGAGCCCGCGCGACACCAGAGCCTCGGCCATCTCCAGGCCGACGTACCCGCCGCCCACGATCACGGCGCGCCGCGGACGGTCCTGGTCGATCGCCTGGCGGATCGCGATGCCGCTCTGCAGGGTGCTCGGCGCGTGGATTCCCCGCGCCTTGCCTCCAGGCACCTCGGGCCAGACGGGGAGAGCCCCGGTGGCGATCACCAGCTGGTCGAAGGGCTCCCACTGGACGCGTCCCGTCTCGAGCCCTCGGACGCACACCCGCCGCCGGGCCAGGTCGATCTCCATTGCCTCGTGGAGGATGCGCGCATCGATGTTCAGCTTGTCGCGGAAGGTCTCCGGGGTGCGCGCGATCAGCGCGTCGGCGTCGTCGACGATCCCGCCGACGTGGTACGGGATCCCGCAGGCGGAATACGAGGTGTGGGGGCTGCGCTCGAAGGCCACGATGTCGAGGTCGGGCCGCCGCCGGCGAGCCTGGGAGGCCGCGCTCATCCCCGCGGCATCGCCGCCGATGACGACGAGTCGCTCCCTGGGCATCGTCGGTTCCTCCCTGCGGCACCGGCTGGTGCCGGTCTGCCGTGGCGCCCCTGGCGGCGGGTCGCCATCGCGTGCGATCCCGTGCCCGCCATCTCGCGGAAAGGAAGAGCAGCGCCGACCGGCCAGAGTGCGATCGGAACGCGGCTCGCCCCGAGGGCCGGGTCGCAGACCGGCCCCGGTCGCCGCCCACCCCCGCGCCCCAGACCGGTCGCGGGCCCCTACGCGTTCCCGGGCGGGCTCACGGTGTGCTGGGCCCGGGGCTGCCCGGCGGCGGCGCGGTTTCCTGAGCCCGGCAGGGGCCCAGAACGGCCATGAGCACGATGGCTCGCCGCAGATTGCGGACCGTCCCGATGTGCAGCGGCCGCGAGCGCCGCCGCGCACGGCGCGGCGGCGCCGTGGCGGCGATAGCGCGCGGCCGCACGGCGTCCTCGACGGCGCGCGCCGCCGCGGCGCC
>DATKEI010000262.1:0-7117 GCA_035544455.1 Binatia bacterium
TCAGCCGGCCAGGTCCTGGAGCTTCTTGACGATCAGGGGCTTGGGAACCCGGCCGACCAGCGTGTCGACGAGCTGTCCCCCCTTGAAGAAGAGGAGCGATGGCAGGGCCTGGACCCCGAAGCGGCGGGCGACGTCCGGCTCCTCTTCGACGTTGACCTTGCCGATGACGGCCTGACCCGACATCTCCTGGGCAATCGTCTCGAGGACGGGGGCGAGGGCCTTGCACGGCACACACCACTCCGCCCAGAAGTCCACCAGCACCGGCTCCTTGCGGTCGAGCACCTCAGCGTCGAACGTGGCGGTGGTGAGATGCACCATCTGGCCTGTGGTCATGCGGCGATCCCCCTCGTGTGCGGACGCCCCGGGCCGGCGCCGGGCCTGCGCGCCGGACCGCATGGCGTCTGCGTTGTGCACCACCTTCATCGCGACTGACCATCCTCCGACCAGGTCCCGACCCCCAGCTTAACCCCTCCTGGCCCGGAGCAGATCCTGGCTCGTCCACCACCCACTCCGAAGGCACGCCCGGCGAGAGGCGATCTGCGCCCCCGCCTCCGCGCCGCCGGCGCGATGTATCCGCACGAGGGGCGCACCGGCCCTCGGGTTCGCCTGGGCGGCGCCCCACCCGTGCCGACGGGGGCGGCCCGCTTGCACCGGCGGCGCCGTGGAGAGGGGCGTCGGGGCTCACTCCGTCGCGCTATACTGCGTCCCGGCACCGCCAGCGCGGCGAGGGCGGGCCGTATCGCAACGCGAGGCTCTCATGCGCCAGTCGACGAACTACGAGGCACCCCGGGCCGCTGGACGTCCGGGGGAGACCGTCGTCACCAGCACCTGCGGCCACAACTGCGGCGGGCGGTGCGTCGTCAATGCCCACGTCCAGGACGGCCGCATCGTGCGGATCAGCACCGACCCGCGGCGCTGGACGCCGGAAGTTCCGCCGCTGCACGCCTGCGTGCGCGGCTTCGGGGCGGCGGAGCGGGTGAACCACCCGGACCGGCTGCTCCACCCGCTGCGGCGCGTCGGCCCCCGCGGCGCCGGCCAGTTCGAGCGCATCTCGTGGGACGAGGCCCTCGACGAGGTCGCCGGGCACATGCGGCGCATCCGCGATGCCCATGGCCCCGCCGCCATCCTCGACGCCTCGCGATCGGGCAGCACCGCCCTCCTCCACGGCCGCGTCAGCGTGCAGCGGATGCTCCACATGTTCGGCGGGTGCACCGAGCTCTGGTCGAACCTCTCGGCCGAGGCCGAGGTGTTCGGCATCCGCCACACCTTCGGAGCCAAGGCGGACTACAAGAGCGCGGGCCGGGAGCCGGTGGACTACGTCAACTCGCGGCTGATCGTGCTCTGGGGCTGGAGCCCGGGGGACGGGCATTTCGGCACGGGCACCTTCCAGTACCTCAAGTGGGCCAAGCGGCGCGGTGTGCGGATCGTGTGCGTCGACCCCCGGCGCACGCGCACCAGCGCCGAGCTCGCCGACGAGCACGTCTTCATCCGCCCGTCCTCGGACGCCGCCATGCTCATCGCCATGGCCCAGGTGGTCGCGAGCGAGGGCCTCCAGGACCAGGCCTTCCTCGACCGCTGCGTGCAGGGCTTCGACGAGGCGCACCTGCCCCCCGACGCGCCGGCCGGGAGCTCGTACCTGTCGTACCTGATGGGCTGGACGGACGGCGTCGTCAAGACGCCGGAGTGGGCGGAGGTCATCACCGGGGTCCCCGCCACGACGACGCGGCGCCTCGCCCGCGCCCTCGCCACCGACCGCCCGGCCGCCCTGCACTGCGGCTACGCGCCGGGACGCACCGCCTACGGCGAGCAGTTCCACCGCGCCGCCTACGCGCTGGCCGCCATCACCGGCAACGTGGGAGTTCCGGGGGGCAACTCCGGCTGCAGCGCGGGGGCCAAGGGGCACGGCCTCCGCCGGCTCACCGCCGGGCCGAACCCCGCCAACGCCCGCGTCGCCTCCCCGCTCCTGGCCGACGTCCTTGCCCGCGGGCGCGCCGGCGGCTACCCCGCCGACATCAAGATGCTCTACTCCGCGTGCGGCGACCTCGTGAACCAATGCGGCAACGTGAACAAGACCATCGAGGCCCTCGGCGGGCTCGAGTTCATGGTGGTGCACGATCACTTCATCACGCCCACCGCTCGCTTCGCCGACATCGTGCTGCCCGCCACCACGTTCTGGGAGCGGAACGACATGCACGTGCCGTGGAGCGGGGCCGGCCACTACGCGATCTTCATGCGCCAGGCCATCGCTCCGGTGGGCGAGTGCCGGAACGACATCGACATCTGCGCGGACCTCGCGAAGCGCCTGGCCATCGAGGGCTACAACGACCGGACCGAGATCGACTGGCTCCGCGAGTTCTGCGCCGGCACCGAGATCGACGACTTCGAGCGGTTCCGCGAGCAGGGGCTGGCCCGGCTCCCCGCCCCCGACGACGAGGTCGCGTTCGCGCGCGAGGTGCGCGACCCCGTGGCGCACCCGTTCTCCACGCCGTCCGGCAAGATCGAGATCTACGCGACGGCGCTCGCCCGGGACCCGGACCCGTGCGGCCTCGGCCCCGTTCCCCCCATCCCGACCTGGATCGCCCCGCACCGCACCGCGGGCCGGTACCCGCTCGAGATGGTCTCGCCCAAGTCCCGGGCCCGCACCCACTCGACGCACGACAACCAGGAGATCCTCGCCCGGGCCGATCGCCAGGACGTGTGGCTCCACCCGGACGACGCGGCCGCCCGCGGCATCGTCGACGGCCAGGCGGTGCGCGTCCACAACGACCGCGGCGAGACCGTCCTGCCCGCGCGGGTGACCGATCGGGTGGCCCCCGGGGTGGTGTCGATCAAGGAGGGCGCGTGGTTCGCCCCCGATCCGGACGGCCGGGACCGGCGCGGTTGTGCCAACGTCCTCACGGAGGACCGGGCGTCCCCGTGCGGGGCCAGCACCTACAACACCTGTCTCGTGGAGGTCGAGCCGTGGACGGAGCGCTGAATCCGGCCATCCGCGCGGCCGCTTCGGATCGAACCGCCGCGAGCCAATCGCCGAAACCATGCACCGCGACCACCGGGGCACGCCCGTTCGCCTGACCTGAGGCGCCCCGGAACCGGGAGGTCATCATGCTGACGCTCGAAACGCCGCGGGACCTCTTCGCGCATCTGGGCCGGGACCTCGGGCCGTCGGAATGGCTCACCGTCACCCAGGAGATGATCGACACGTTCGCCGAGGCCACCGGCGACCACCAGTGGATCCACGTCGACGTGGAGCGGGCGAAGCGCGAGCTGCCCGGCGGCAAGACCATCGCCCACGGCTATCTCACCCTCTCGCTCCTGCCGCGCCTGGCCCCGACCCTCATGAAGATCGAGAAGCGCCGGCGCGGCATCAACTACGGGTCGAACAAGGTGCGCTTCGTCTCTCCCGTGCCCGCCGGCTCCCGCATCCGCCTGCGCCAGAAGCTCGTCCGGGCCGAGGAGGTCCCCGACAACGGCGTGCGCCTGACCAGCGAGATGGTCATGGAGGTCGAGGGCCAGGAGCGCCCGGCCATGGTGGCGGAGACCCTCTCGGTCGTCTACGCGTAGGGTGGCGATGGACAACCTCATCCTCCGCGGCGGGCTCGTGGCCGGGCGGCCACAGGACGTGGCCATCGCCGGCGGGCGCATTCGCCGCATCGGCGCCGCCCTCGATGCCTCCGCGCGCGCCACCATCGACGTGGCGGGCAAGCTGGTGCTGCCGGCCTTCGTCGAGTCCCACATCCACCCGGACAAGGCCTACGTGGCCGACCGCACCGAGGGGCTCCGGGCCGGGGGGCCCACCCCCCAGGTCCTGGTCGCCGAGCTCAAGCGAACCTTCACCGTCGACGACATTCACGACCGAGCGCGCCGCGTGATGCTCGCCGCCGTCCGGCACGGCTGCACCATCATGCGGTCCCACGTCGAAATCGACGGCTTCGTCGGCCTGCGCGGTCTCCACGCCCTCCAGCGCCTGCAGGCCGATCTCGCCGACGTCCTCGACCTCACGCTCATCGCCTTCGCCCAGGAGGGCATCTTCCGCGACGGGGGCGTCACCCAGGGGCTGCTGCGCGAGGCTCTCGCCATGGGCGTGCCCGTCCTCGGCGGCTGCCCCTACATGGACGAGGACCAGCGCCGCCACATCGACTGGTTCTTCGACACCGCTCAGGCCGCGGGAGTGCCGCTCGACTTCCACGCCGACTCTTCCGACGACCCCGCCCTGTTGACCACGGACTACATCGCCGAGCAAACGATTGCCCGGGGAATGCAGGGCCGGGTCACCCTGGGCCACCTCTGCATGCTCGACGTGCTGGAGCCCGCCCACCGGGCGCGCGTAATCGACCGGGTGCGCGAGGCCGGCATCCACGTGATCAGCCTGCCCGCCACCGAGCTCCACGTGAAGGGCCGCGCCGCCCGGCGGAGCTGGCGCGGCGTCACCCGCATCGAGGAGCTGCGCGCCGCCGGCGTCAACGTGTCGATCTCCACCAACAACATCGTCAACCCCTTCACCCCCTACGGGTATCCGGACCTCCTGCGCCAGGCGCTGGTGACCGCCATGGCCGCCCATCTCGGAAACCTCGACCAGCTCGCCTGGCTGCTCGACCTGGCCACCGTCAACCCCGCTCGCGCCCTCGGCATCTCCGACTACGGCCTCGGCGAGGGCTGCCGCGCGGACCTGGTCGTGCTGGACGCCGCCGACCCCGCCCAAGCGATCACCGAGCAGGCGGACAAGCTCTGGGTGCTGAAGGCCGGGCGCCCGGTGGCCCGCACCGAGCGCCGATCGGATCTGTTCGTCGCGGCCGAGGCGGTGGCCCGGTAGCCGCGCGCGATCGTCCGCGCCCGGCCTCTCCCCTCGGCCCGGGCTTCTAGTTCCGGCCCGGGGTCCCGCCCTCGCGAAGCAGCTGGTCGTAGAAGTCCGCGAGGGCCCCCAGCACCGGAGCGGCGGGTCCGGAGAAGGACGAGCCGTGCATCACCGCCAGCGTCCGTGGTTCGAGCCCCGCGAGGCGTCGGATGGTGGCGCCGGTGGTGGGCGTGACGGCGGTGTAGCGGAACTGCTTCTCGGCCGCCTCCGCCGGGCCCATGATGTCGCCGGAGGTCAACGCGGGAGGGTCGCCCACGTGGGTGAAGAGGTCGCTGCAGAAGAGCGTGCCCGTCGTCTCCTCGTGGAGCAGGCCCGCGTCCCAGCAGTGCGGCACGTGCGGAGTGTCGAGGCGCCGGACGCGCCGGCCGCCCAGGTCGAGCACCTCGCCGTCGGCGAGCGCGCGCGGAGGCCGCGGCGCCTGATCGTTGAGCCAGATGGCGCAGCCGATGGCGCCGTGCGCGACCGTCGCCGCCGGAGCGGCGTCGAGCCACTCGGCGAGCGCACCGCATTCGTCGGCCTCGATGTGACTGAAGGCGATCCAGCGCAGCCGGCGCACGTCGGTGACCCGCGCCACCGCCCGCGACACGGCCGGGAACAGGGCCCGCTGCCCGCAGTGGAACAGCAGGGGCTCCTCGGCCTCGATCAGGAACTGGTTGAACGTGAAGCCGCTCGGACCCACCGCAGGCAGGAACGTCGACAGCCGGTAGATCCCCTCGGCGATCTCATCGATGCGCGTGTCCATCGCGTGCCTCCCGTGCATGCCGTGGGCGGCCCGCCCCGGACCGGGGACCGCTCACACGGCGTCCGGCGCCGCGCACCATGGCCTCCCCGTGCTCTTGCCGCGGAGCAGGTCGCTCAGCGCCTCCGGCTCCCGGGCCGGCCCCACGGTAGCACGTCGCCTCTCGTCCCGGCCGGCGGCGTGAGGAGACGGGGCCGGGCGGCGAAGCCGCCTTGACGGTGTGGGTGCCCGTGACTAGCATCGCAGGATGCGACACGTGAAGCCCGGCGCGCTCGCCACTGCCCTCCTCGCCATCGGCCTCGTAAGCGTCGCCGCCGCCCAGGGCACTCCGGACACGTATCAGGTGATCAACCGCCATCCCCACGACCCCGGCGCCTTCACCCAGGGCTTGATCTTCGACAACGGCCTCCTCTACGAGAGCACGGGGCTGCATGGTCGATCGAGCCTCCGCGAGGTCGACCTCGCGACGGGCGCGGTCCGGCGCCGGGTCAACGTCCCCGCCCAGTACTTCGCCGAGGGGATGACGATGCTGGAGGGGCGGATCTACCAGCTCACCTGGCAGTCCCAGGTGGGCTTCATCTACGACGCCGCCACCCTGGCCCAGGTCGGCCAGTTCTCGTACACGGGGGAAGGCTGGGGACTCACCCACGACGGCCACCAGCTCATCATGAGCGACGGCACGAACCGGATTCGATTCCTGGATCCGGTGGACTTCCGGGTCGTGCGGACCATCGGCGTGGTCGACGGCAGCGGCGACCCCGTGACGCGCCTCAACGAGCTCGAGTACATCGAGGGCCAGATCTACGCCAACGTCTGGCAGACGAACGCCATCGCGCGCATCGATCCCGCGTCCGGCCGGATCCTCGGGTGGATCGACCTCGCGGGCCTCCTGCCCGCGGGCACACCAGGCGACGTGCTGAACGGCATCGCCTACGACGCGGCGAGCCGCCGGCTGTTTGTCACCGGCAAGCTGTGGCCGTACCTGTTCGAGATCCGTGTCATCCCGAGGTCGAGTCCGCCGGCCCCGACCGGGCTGAAGGTGAGCATGGCCGCCAGCGGGCCAGTCGCGCGCGCCGCGGCCTCGTACCGCGCGGCGTTCGCGCCGGAGGGCGCCACCGCGGCGCCAACGGACGGCGCGGCGCCGCCCACCGTCCCGGACCGGTCCGAGTCGAGTTCGCGGCGAGCCACGCGATCAGCCCGGTGAACGTCGGGAGCGTCCGGGACACCAGCGGGGCCCGTGCGGCGCCCACGGCAGTGGCGTTCCAGTCGGCCCTTGCGCGGAGAAACGTATCGCGCCGGGCGTTACCGGGGCGCCCGCCACCGTTACAGGCGGCGGGGGTTCGGATCGGGCGAAGGGCCACCTGCGCTATTTCTGCGCGGGCCCCCCGCGAGGGCCGTCCCGGGGGGGTCCGAGGACGGCTGTTCCCAGGCGCGTCCGCGCGCGGAAGAGAGCGCCGCGGGTGGCCGCCCCCAGCGATGGCAGGCGCCACGTCTCCTGCAGGTAGCGGGAGAAGGCGAGCGGCGAC
>DATKEI010000263.1:0-14044 GCA_035544455.1 Binatia bacterium
CCCTCCCCGCGGGACACGCTGTGTCGCGGAGCGCTACCGGCACTCAATGGGGCCACGAGATGGGTGGTGGGTGGCTTCGGCCATCCGCAGACGATACGGTCCCGCGGGGCGGACCCCCACCCCGCCCGGCGCCGCGAGGCGACGAGCTTTCGACTGGGGACACTAGACCGAAGTTCCCGGGGAACTTCGGACTAGAGGGGCGCGGCGGCGGCCTCGCAGCGGGCGCACCGGTCGGCCAGCGGTGCCGCCACGAGCCTTCGCTCTCCGATCGGTCGACCGCAGCCGAGGCAGATCCCGTACTCGTCCCGCTGGAGGCGGTCCAGGGCGATCTCGATCTCGCCGGTGCGCCGGGCCAGGTCCTCGAGCTGCGGGCTGTCGCTGCTGAATGCGACCAGGGCGAGGTAGTCGCGGAGGCTCTGGGCGTGACGGGCTCGCAGCCGGCGCTCGATGCGGGCTCGCGTCGAGGGCGGCAGGCGTCCGGGCACGGGCCGGATCTTCGATCGCGCCGGACGCCGAAGCGGAGGCTGGCTCATGGTCTCGGCGCACCAAAGTGGCAAGTCGTGTGCCGTCCCGTCCGGCCCGCGCGCTTCGTCCTGCGCTGACCCGCTCGAGCCGGCAAGAGCCTGGGCGCGGCCGCCGCGACGGTGACAGTGTCATGCACGCGACTGTCCGCGCGCGTAACACGTCGAGGCAGACCGGGATTCCGCCGCGTGCGGTCGGACACGGTCCGTGCCTTGTTTGGCGGTTCTTCGCGGGATCGCGTGGTACCATGTCCCCCGATGAGCCGACTGGCCGTGACCGCGATGCTCGCGATGTCGGTGGCGTTCGGTGCGTGCACCGTCGGGAACACCGACCGGCAGTGGTACAAGGCCAGCGGCGACTACACGAGCGCGGAGTTCGACCGCGACCGCCGGAGTTGCACGCAGGACCGCCAGCTCGACGAGGACTGCCTCCGCGAGCGTGGCTGGACCTCGCTCTCGGGTGACGTCGACCCGGTCAAGCCGGTGGCCCCCACCCCGTCCCGCACCCGCTCGTACTAGTGTCCCGAGTCGAAAGTTCGGTGACACCCGGCGCTTTGTCGACACGTTTCTGACTCGGGACAATCGCCATCGGCGTCGACGCCGTCATCCTCGACTTCGGCGGTGTCCTCTGGGACATGCGCTGGGACGTCGCCCGCGGGCTCTCGGACGCGCACGGTCTTCCCCGCTCGTCCGTCTTCGAGACCCTCTACCGCACGGACGCCTGGCACCAGATCGAGCGCGGCACGGGTGACATCGCCACTTGGCTGGACGAGGCGCACCGGGCGCTCGAGGCGCGCGCCGGGCGCTCGCTGCCGCGGCTGCACGAGCAATGGCGAACGGCCCAGGGACTCATTGCGTCGACCGTGGATCTCGTGCAGGCCCTGCGCCCGGGCTACAAGGTCTCGGTGCTGAGCAACGCCGACCGCGCCCTGCGCGGCCGGATCGAGGCGGAGATGCGCATCGCGCACCTCTTCGACGACATCGTGTGCTCGGCCGAGGTGGGGATGGCCAAGCCCGAGCTTGCCGTGTTCAGGCTCGCCGCGGCGCGGCTGGGCATCGCGCCGGAGCGCTGCGTCTTCGTGGACGACTGGGACAGGAACGTGGAGGCGGCGCAGGAGGTCGGCATGAGGGCTGTTCTCCACCGCGTGGACCGCGGCGACGACCTGCGGGCCCAGCTGGCCGCGCTGGGCGTGACCCCCGGGCGCTGAGAGGAGGACCAGGATGGCCCGTGTGGCAGTGTTCCTCAATCCCGGGGCGGACCTGGACGCGTCCATCGCCCTCGCCCAGCGCGCCGACGCGGTGGGCTACGAGAGCATCTGGGTCACCCACGGGATCGTCGGCCGGGAGGCTCTGCTGGTCCTCGGCGCGTACGGCCACGTCGCCCCGCGCGCCGGCCTCGGGACCGGCGTGCTCCCGATCTATCCCCGCCACCCCGTCCTCCTCGCCCAGGAGGCCATGACGCTGAGCGAGCTGTCGCGCGGGCGGTTGCGGCTGGGCATCGGCGTCAGCCACGAGCCGGCGATGACGCGGGGGCTCGGCCTCGACATGGGCCGACCGCTCGACGTGATGCGAGAGTACGTGACCGTGCTGCGCGCCGCGCTGGACGGGCACGTGGAGCATGCGGGTCCGCGCTATCGCGTGTCCTGGCGAAGTGGCCTCCTCAAACCGCCACCCGCGCCGCCGATCCTCCTGGCCGGGCTCGGACCGAAGATGCTCGAGCTCGCCGGCGAGATCGCCGATGGCGCCGTGCTCTGGCTGTGCTCCCCCGCGTACATTCGCGACCATGCCCTGCCCGCCATCCGCCGCGGGCGCGCACGGGCGGGCAAGGCGCTGGACGGCTTCGAGGTGGTGGCCGCCGTCCCGGCCGCGCTGACCGTGGATCGCCCGGCGGGGCTCGCCCTGTTCAAGGCCGAGCTCGTCCGGTACCTCCAGCTGCCCTTCTACCGCGCGATGCTCGAGGGGAGCGGCTTTGCCGCGGACCTCGCCGCCTTCGACACCGCCCCGGGCGCAGCCTCGGTCAGCGATCGCCTCGTCGGCGCGCTCGGGGCGGTGGGCGACTTCACGGAGGTGGCGCGATTCGTGGCCTCCCACCGCGAGGCGGGCGTCACGCTGCCCGCGGTGCGGCCGATCGGCTTTCCCGACGCCGGCCACTACCTCCCGACGCTCGAGGCCGGCATCAACAGCTGAAACACGGCGCCGCCACGCTGCCACGGCGCCAGGGCCGTGGGCGGGGCCACCGTCAGCTCGGCGCTCGTCCGAGGAGGCCCAGCGCGGCCGTGGGGATCCGCTCCCAGCACGCGAGCGGCTCGATCAGCTCGACGATGGCCGCGGGATACGCGGGCGCGCCCGGCACGCCCGGCGCCAGCCACCGCTTCGCGTAGAGCGCGCCCACGAACAGCTTCCTCGCGCTCTCCGCGCGGTCGTTCAGCACCTGCCCCTCGGCGAGCAGGAGGCTGGCGGCCACGACATGATAGAGGCTCTCCGCGGCCGGACGCGCCTCGATCTCGCGCTCGGGACGGGAGCGAGCCGGCCAGGCGGCTGCGCGCGTCCGGACGCCGTCGAGGGCGAGGGCGATCAGGTCGCGCCAGGGCTTGGCGGCCGGCTCGACGATCGCGTCGAGCTTCTTCTGCACGAGCTCGGACACGGCGGCGAGGCCCCCGTCCCGGAGGATGGCGCGCTGCACGTCGAGGGCGACCACGTTGGTGGCGCCCTCCCAGATGGCGCCCAGGTAGCTGTCGCGCAGCAGGCGCGGGTTGACCCAGTCCTCGATGTACCCGTTGCCGCCGCGCACGTTCATGGCCTCGCCGGCGACGTCCCGCACCCGGGCGGTGATCCAGGCCTTGGCAAGGGGAGTCAGGATGCGGAACAGCGCCCGGTCCGGGGCGGATCCGGCGTCCCAGCGGTCGAGAACGGCGGCCGCAGTCATCACCACCGAGCACGCGGCCTCGACATCCAGCAGCATCCCCATCAGGTTGGCGCGGAGCAGTGGCAGCTCGATGAGCGCGCCCCCGAAGGCCATGCGCCCGCGCGCGTGGACGAGGGACTCCAGGAGGCATCGCCGCATGATGGCGGCGGCCCGCATGGCGTTGGACAGGCGGGACACGTTCACCATCTCCATCATCTGGCGGAAGCCCCGCGACACGTCGCCGACGAGGTGGGCCCGCGCCCCCGCGTAGGTGACCTCGCCGCTCGCCATCGACCGCGAGCCGAGCTTGTCCTTGAGCCGGTTGATGGTCCAGGCGTTCCGCGTGCCGTCGGCAAGCCGCCGCGGCACCAGGAACATGGCGAGGCCGGCCGTGCCGTCGGGGGCGCCCTCGGGCCGGGCCAGGGTGAGCGCCACGTCGGCGTTCGCGTTGGAACAGAACCACTTGTCGCCCCAGAGGCGCCAGGTGCCGTCCGCCTCCCGGCGGGCCACGGTGGTGGTTGCCCCGACGTCGGAGCCGCCCGTCTTCTCCGTCATCCACTGCGTCCCCTGCCACAGCTCGGCGAAGTCCGTCGTCGTGAGCCGGGGCAGGTAGGCGGCCTGCAGCTCGTCGCTGCCGTAGCGGCGCAGCATCCGCGAGGTCGAGTCCGTCACGTTCACCGGGCAGAGCAACCCGAACTCGGACTGGGCGAAGAGATAGGAGAGGGCGTACTTCACCGTGTGGGGCACCCGTCCCGGCCAGCCGAGGACGCCCTCGCGATGGGACATGGCGGCCAGCCCGAAGCGGCCGAAGGCCAGGCGCTCCATCTCCCGGTACGCGTGATGGAAGACGATCTCGTCAACCCGGCGACCCCGCGCATCCCAGGCGCGCAGCACCGGCGGGTTGCGGTCGGCGGCGGCGGCCAGCGCGTCGAGGTCGCCCCCGGCGCAGGCGCCCATGGCGTCCAGGTGCGGGCGCGCCCGCGCCACCACATCGGGCGCCATCAGCGTCGAGCAGACGAACTCGAGGTTCGGGTCCTCGCGGTAGAAGTTGAGCCCGCGCGTGTCGGGCATGGCGTCGGGCGCGGGCGACAGCATGGTCAGGCCTTGCCCTCGAGGGCCCGCCGGAGCTGGTCGAGGTGGTTGTCGTCGTGCCAGGAGATGAGGCCGACGAAGTCGCGGATGGTCATCAGGCCGCGGGTGGCGTGCCGCCCCCCCCGCTCCCACTGCTCCGGGCGCAGCTCGCGCAGGAAGCGCAGGGACTCCTCGCGGCGGACCCGGAAGGCATCGAGCGCCTCCCCCGTGTCGTTTCTCGCGTACTGGCGCTCGGCGGCCCACCGGTCGGGTTCGACGGGCAGGAACTTCGGATCGTCCATGGCCATCACGAGCTGCAGGCGCTGCATGAACGACTCCTCGGTGTCGCGCATGTGGCAGACGACTTCCTTGCCGCTCCAGTTCCGCTCGTCGGGCCGGCGGGAGAGCTGGGCATCGGACGCGCCCTTGATGGCGGCCGCGATGTCCGCGGCCGTGCGGCTCATGCGCGCGAGCTGTTCGTCGGTGGATGCCATTCCGGGTCCTCCTGGCGGCGCCTCGGCGTCGGTGACGAGCTGGTGGAAAAGGTGCGACTCGCGCTGATAGAAGCCCTGGGTGTGGAAGGACTCGCCCAGCCCGAGCAGGGTGTAGTCGAGATGGTGGCCGACCTCGTGCAGGAGGGTGCGGAGAAACGTGCGGAAGGCGACGATCCGCTTCTGCTTGGCGGTGCGCATCCACAGCGTGATGAGCGGGGGCGCGCCGGCGCGCCGCGCCGGCTCGTACAGACCGTGCAGCTCACCCCAGCCGGCGTGGGGCCGCACGGCGAGGACCCGCACGCGCACGGGGGGCACGTCCAGCGCGCGCACGAGGCCGATGGCCAGCCGCTGGGCCGCGCCCTCCACGGTGGCGCGCTCGCCGGCCCCGAGCGCCGTCGCCAGCTCCCGGGCCAGAGGCCGCACGCGCGCGGGCTCGGGCAGGGCGACCCCGGCCACCGCGTCGCTCTTGAGGTAGATTGTCTGCTGGCGCCGGCTGAGCCGGGCGAAGTACGAGAACGGCGCGGCCCGAGCACTCACAAGACCCGGCCCGCGACCACCCCGCGCGCCCGGAGCGCCGCGATCTCCGCCTCGGCGTAGCCGGCCTCGCGCAGGACCTCGCCGGTGTGCTGGCCGAGCATGGGCGGGGGCCCGGGGTCGGTGGCCGGAGTCGCCGAGAAGTGGAGCGGCAGGCCCATGAGGGTGAGGGGGCCCACCTCCGGATGGTCGTAGCGGACGGTCATGTCGAGATGTCGGACGGCGGGGTCCTCCAGGAACTCGGCGAGCGACTGCACCGGGGCGGCGGGGATGTCGTGTGCGGCGAGCGTGGCCAGCCACTCCTCGCGCGGCCGCGAGGCGAAGGCGCTCTCGAGCACCGGCGCCAGCGCCTCGGCGTGGTCCCGGCGGGCGAGCCACGAGCCGAAGCGGGGGTCGTCGGCCAGGTCCGGCCGCCCGATGGCCTGGCAGAGCTTGACCCAGAACGACTGGTTGCCGCAGGCCACGAAGAACCACCGGCCGTCCGAGCCCTGGAAGAGCCGGTACGTCGGCGTCTCCCGGTACGCGACCGGCCGCCGCGCGGGGTAGTCCACGACGTTGCCGGACTGCAGGGCCAGGGCGGCCTGGAGCAGCGAGGTGGCCACCCGCTGGCCGCGGCCGGTGCGCTCGCGGACGAAGAGGGCGGCCAGGATGGCCTGGGCGGCCAGCGCGGCGCAGTAGTAGTCGGTGACGGCGACGCGCAGGTACTGGGGCGGGCCGCCGAATCCCTGCAGCTCCATGACCCCGGACATGGCCTGGAGCAGGGGATCGAATCCCGGGCGCTCCCGGTACGGGCCGTCGGGGCCGAAGGCCGTCACCGAGGAGTAGACGATCCTCGGGTTCACCGCTTCCAGGGAAGCGTAGTCGACCCCGAGCCTCTCGGCCACGCCGGGGCGCATGTTCTCCATGGCCACGTCCGCGATGCGGGCGAGCCGGTACACCACCTGGCGCCCCTCGGGATCCTTGAGGTTGATGGCGACCGATCGCTTGCCGCGGTTCCACCCGAAGAAGCCGGGCAGCTCGCGGAAGGAGTCGCCCTCCAGGGACTCGACCTTGATGACCCGGGCTCCGAGGTCGGCCAGCATCATCGCCGCGTAGGAGCCGGCGATGTACGAGGTCAAATCGACGACGGTGACGCCCTCGAGCGGGCCGCGCTCCATCCGTTCTCCCTCCCGTTCGTCCCTCGCCGGCTTGACGCCCCGGTGTCGGCGGTCCATAGTAAACGCGCGAGGCAGCTCTGGAAAGCCTCGCCGGGTCCGTCCCGGGTCCCAACCCCGCCGTGCCCCCGAGAGCGAGAGGAGCCATGGCGAAGGTCCTGGGTGTCATCGGCGTGTTCGTGGCGATCGCGGTGGCCCTGCTCGTCTGGGCCACCGGCGTGAACAACCGCCTGGTCGCGTCGGATCAGAACGTGAACGAGAAGTGGGCCCAGGTGCAGAACGTCTACCAGCGCCGGGCCGACCTGATCCCGAACCTGGTCGAGACCGTGAAGGGCTACGCCGCCCAGGAGAGGGAAGTCCTCGAGGAGGTCACCCGGGCGCGCGCCAGCGCCGGGAACATCACGATCACCCCCGAGATGCTGAACGACCCGGAGGCCGTCCGGAAGTTCCAGCAGGCGCAGAACGAGCTGGGCGGCGCGCTGAGCCGCCTGCTCGTCACCGTCGAGCGGTACCCCGATCTCAAGTCCAACCAGAACTTTCTCACCCTGCAGAGCCAGCTCGAGGGCACCGAGAATCGGATCGCCGTCGAGCGCCGGCGGTTCAACGAGACGGTGCGCGAGTACAACACGCAGGTCAAGCGCCTGCCCGACAGCCTCGTGGCCTCGCTGCGCGGCTTCCGGGACAAGGCCTTCTTCGAGGCGGCGCCCGGCGGCGAGGCGGCCCCGAAGGTGAAGTTCTAGCCCCTGCCTGCTGCGTGCCGTCGGGCCTGGATGCACCGGCTCGCCCTGGCCGTCCTGTGCGTGGTCGTGGCCCTCTCCTCCGCGGGGGCGGCCCTCAGGGTGCCACCGCCCCCACCACACCGCGTCAACGACTACGCCGGCGTGCTGTCCCCGGCGGAGAGGGCGCGGCTCGAGCAGACGCTGGCCGCGGCGGAGGCCCGGACGGGCAACCAGGTCGTCGTGGCCGTGTTCCCCTCGCTCGAGGACGAGAACCTCGAGGACTATTCGGTGCGGCTGGCCGAAGCCTGGCGCATCGGTCAGAAGGCCCTGGACAACGGCGCCATTTTCCTGATCTTCGTCCGCGACCGGAGGATGCGGATCGAGGTCGGCTACGGCCTGGAGGGCGCGCTCACCGACGCAACGTCCGCCTCGATCCTGCACGATGTGGTGGCCCCTCGTTTCCGGGCGGACGGGATGGCCGCGGGCATCTCGGCCGGGGTCGACGCGATCCTCGCCGCCATCGCCGGCACGTACCGCGCGCCGGCCCGGGCGCGGTCCCCGGCCGCGGGCGTCGATCCCCTGACCCTGTTCCTCGTCGCCTTCGTGGGCATGGTGATCCTCGGGATGGTGGTGTCGGCCGTCAAGGAGTCGGCGCGCGGCCGCCAGCAGGGGTGGACCGGCGGCCCGCGCGGGTGGGGGCGCCGCTCGCGCGACGGCGGTTTCGGCGCCTGGCCGGGACCCGGCTTTCCATCCGGCAGATCCGGCGGGTCCGGGGGCGGCGGCTTCAGCGGCGGCGGGGGGAGCTTCGGGGGAGGCGGGGCGAGCGGACGCTGGTGATGGCCGTTCATCCGATCTGGGTCCTCCGGTGGATGAGCGATGACGACCTGGCCGCCGTCTCCGAAGCGATCGCCCGCGCGGAGCGGCGCACCTCGGCCGAGGTGCGCGTTCATCTCGAGCGGCACTGCCCCGGCGATCCCACGGCGCGGGCGATGGCCGTCTTCGAGCAGCTCGCCATGCACGACACCCGGGACCGGAACGGCGTCCTCGTGTACCTGGCGCTCGAGGACCACTGGTTTGCCGTGGTGGGCGACCGCGGCATCCACCAGCGGGTGGGACAGCTCTACTGGGACGAGCTGGTCCGCACACTCGGGGCCGACCTGGCCGGGGGGCGCCTCCGCGAAGGGCTGGAGGGCGCCGTCGAGGCGCTCGGCGGCGCCCTCGAGCACCACTTTCCGCATCGGCCCGACGACCGGAACGAGCTTTCGGACCGCGTGAGCATCGGCTAGCAGCGCGCCGGGCGCCGTGGCGCGGTATGCTGGAGCGCGGCGCCCCGGGACGCCATCCCCCCAGGTCGCAATCGAGGTGCACGAGACGTGAGTCAACCGCGGCAGGCCCTGATCACCGGCATCACCGGACAGGACGGCAGCTACCTGGCCAAGCTGCTCCTGGAGAAGGGGTACGACGTCCACGGCCTGTTCGCGCGGCGGACGGCGGACACCCTCTGGCGCCTGCGCTACCTGGGCATCGACACCGAGGTCCGGCTCATCGAGGGCGATCTCACGGACCTGTCGTCGATGGTGCGGGCCATGGAGCACAGTCGCGCCGACGAGGTGTACAACCTCGCCGCCCAGAGCTTCGTGGCCACCTCGTGGCAGCAGCCCCTGCTCACCGCCCAGGTGACCGGCCTGGGGGCGGCCAACGTGCTCGAGGCCATCCGGCTGACGAACCGGCAGATCCACTTCTACCAGGCGTCGTCCAGCGAGATGTTTGGCAAGGTGCAGCACCCGATCCAGGACGAGAGCACGCCCTTCTATCCCCGGAGCCCGTACGGCGTAGCCAAGCTGTACGCGCACTGGCTCACCGTGAACTACCGGGAGAGCTTCCGTCTGCACGCCTCGAGCGGGATCCTGTTCAACCACGAGTCGCCCCTGCGTGGCCTCGAGTTCGTCACGCGCAAGGTCACCTGCGCCGTCGCCCGCATCAAGCGGGGCAAGCAGCGCGAGCTCCGGCTCGGCAACATCGACGCTCGCCGCGACTGGGGGTTCGCCGGGGACTACGTCGAGGCGATGTGGCTCATGCTGCAGCAGCCCGAGGGCGACGACTACGTGGTGGCCACCGGGCGCAACGCCACCGTGCGAGAGATGTGCGAGATCGCGTTCCGCCACGTGGGGCTGAGGCCCGAGGACCACCTGGTCATCGACCCCGCCCTCTACCGGCCGGCGGAAGTCGAGCTCCTGCTCGGCAACTCGGCCAAGGCCAAGGCCCGGCTCGGCTGGCAAGCGCGCACGAGCCTCGAGGACCTCATCGTGATGATGGTCGACGCCGACATGGATCGCGCCGGCCGGGAGTAGAGCCGCCTCGCCATGACCGCCGATACCGTCTTTCCGCCCGTGAAGGCCGAGACCAGGGCCGACATCCCGACCCCGGCGCTCCTCCTCGACCTCGACCGGTTCGAGCGCAACCTGCAGAAGATGGCCGCGCACGTGCAGGCTGCGGGCAAGAAGTTGCGCCCGCATGCCAAGACGCACAAGTGCCCGGAGATCGCGAGGCGCCAGGTGGCGGCGGGAGCGATCGGGGTGTGCGTGGCGAAGGTCGGCGAGGCGGAGGCGATGGCGGCGGCCGGGGTCAGGAACCTCCTGATCACCACCGAGGTGGTGGGGGCCGAGAAGATCGCGCGCCTCCTCCGCGTGCTGGAGCGCCAGCCCGAGACGATGGTGGTCGTGGACAACCCCGACAACGTGCGGGAGGTCGGGCAGGCGGTGGCTCGCGCCGGGCGCGTCATCAACGTGCTCGTCGACGTGGAGGTGGGAGGGCGCCGCACCGGCGTGGCGCCGGGCGAGCCCGCGGTGGATCTGGCCCGGGAGGTGATCGCCCAGCCCGCCATGAACCTGCGCGGGCTGCAGGGCTATGCGGGGCAGTGCGCCCACGTCGTTGGCTGGGAGAAGCGGCGGCGCGCGTCGCGCAAGTGGATGGGGCACCTGATGAAGACACGCGCCCTGTTCGAGAAGCACGGCTTGCCCGTGGAGATCGTCAGCGGGGGATCCAGCGGCACCTTCGACATCGACAGCGAGCTCGCCGGTCTCACCGAGCTCCAGTGCGGCTCGTACTGCGTGATGGACATCGACTACCGCAAGATCGGCGGCAAGGGCTCCCGCGACTACCAGGAGTTCGAGATGGCCCTGACCGTCCTCACCACCGTGGTGAGCGTGCCCGCACCCGACCGCGCCATGGTGGACGCGGGCTTCAAGTCGTTCTCTACCGATCGCCCGTTCGTCCCCGAGGCGGTGGAGTGGCCCGGCCTGGACTTCACGTGGGCGGGCGACGAGCATGGCCGCCTCGCCGTGCTCGATCCCGACCGCCGGCCCCGGCTCGGCGACCAGATCGAGTTCTTGCCGCCGCACTGCGATCCCACGTTCAATCTGTACGACCGCGTGTACGCCATGCGGGGGAACCGGGTGGAGGGGGTCTGGGACATCACCGGCCGCGGCCGCTCCCAGTAGGCGGGGGCCGATAAGGGCCCATCTGCTTCGTTGGCGCCCTCGGACAGGCGCTCAGCCGCACAGTGAGTACGCCTCGCGCCTGTCCTTCGGGCGCCGCCTCGCAGCTGGACCCTTCTCGGCCCCCGCCTACGCCGGGCCTCCCTCCTCCCTTGCTTGCGGCCGCTGCGGGGCCCTGCCGCGGGTGCGCTCCCGGAGAGCCCGGGGTGGTCTACGAGGGGGTGGGGGAGAGGGCGAGGGTGTCGGTGGGCTCGGGAGTGGCTTCGACGGCGGCCCAGCATTCCTGGAAGATCGACCAGGCCTCGTCGGTGGTGCTGGTCTGGAAGAGGGCCACGCGGTAGTTCCGGCTGTAGGGCACGCCCTCCGTGTACCAGGACAGGTGCTTCTTCATCTGGATGAGGGCGTACTTCTCGCGGAAGTGCTCCCGGATCAGGTCGACGTGCCGCGCGATCACGCGCAGCTTCTCGGCCCGGCGGGCGACGGGCGGCAGGGCGTCGAGGGCCTCGCTGAAGACCCAGGGCCGGCCCAGAGCGCCGCGCCCGATCATCACCGACTGGCACCCCGTCTCCGCCGCCATGTGGCGCGCCTCGTCCATGGAGCGCACGTCGCCGTTGCCCGTGACCGGGATGCCGACGGCATCCACCACCTCGCCGATGATGGTCCACGGGGCCTTGCCGGAGAAGCGCTGCGAACGCGTCCGCGGGTGGACGGTGATGGCGTCGACGCCCTCCGCCTCGGCCATCCGCGCGACCTCCACCGCGTTCAGGTGCTCGTCGTCCCAGCCGCCGCGGATCTTCACGGTCAGGGGAATGCGCACGGCGGCACGCATGGCCCGCAGGATGCGCGCGGCGGCGGGCACGTCGCGCATCAGGGCCGCCCCCTTGCCCTTGCCGGTGATCTTGGGCATCGGGCACCCCATGTTGAGGTCCACGATGTCCGCACCGAGGCCCTCGAGCTTCCGGGCGGCCCGAACCAGCAGATCGGTGTCCTTGCCGAGGAGCTGCATGGCCAGCGGGCCCTCCTCGGGGTAGGCGGCGGCGAGGGCGTCGGCGTGGGGCCCCTTCATGAGGAGGCTGGCCGCGTCCATCTCCTCGGTGGTGGCCAGGCCGCTCCCGCACTCGCGGGCGATCAGGCGAAACGGCGCGTTGGTGATCCCGGCCATGGGAGCGAGCCGCGCCAGCGCCCTGATTTCCACCGGACCGATCTTCACGAGCATGCCTCCTCGGCGGGGCCAGGCCGCGCCCCGGGACCGCCAGTATAGCCAGATCGGCGGCCGGGCCGCGGCGCGCCCGCCCGGGGGCGGCCGCGGCGCGGGCGAAGCAGCGGTTGAAGTCCGCGATCGCCCCGCGCAGGGCGCGGGCTGCCCGCAGCCTTGACTGGACGGAAGGCGGAGCGCAGTATCCGAGCCTGATATGCCGCCGCCGATCCTGCTTGCCAGATCCGGGTCCACCGATCTGAGCCTCTTGCCAGGACTCGCCAACCGGCACGGTCTGATCACCGGCGCCACGGGCACGGGCAAGACGGTGACCCTCGAGGTGCTTGCCGAAGGGTTCTCGCGGATCGGCGTGCCGGTCTTCGTGGCCGACGTGAAGGGGGATCTGTCCGGGATTGCCGTACCGGGCGAGGCGTCGCCGAGAATCAGGGAACGGCTCGCGCGTCTCGAGCTCACTGAGCCCACGTGGGAGGGATGCCCGGTCACGTTCTGGGACGCCCTCGGGGTCCAGGGGCACCCCGTGCGCGCGACGATGTCGGACCTGGGCCCGCTCCTCCTCGCCCGGTTGCTCGACCTGAACGACACGCAGCAGGGCGTCCTCGCCATGGTGTTCAGGATCGCCGACGACAACCAGTTGCTCCTCCTGGACCTCAAGGACCTGCGCGCCATGCTCCGGCACGTGGGCGACAACGCCGCCCGCTTCAAGACCCAGTACGGCAACGTCTCGCCGGCCTCGGTGGGCGCCATCCAGCGGCGCCTGCTCGAGCTCGAGGAGCAGGGCGGCGCCGCGCTCTTCGGCGAGCCCGCCCTCGACATCGCCGACCTGATGCAGACCGACGGCAAGGGCCGCGGGCTGGTGAACATCCTCGCCGCCGACCGGCTCATGGCCTCGCCCAAGGTGTACTCGACGCTGCTGCTGTGGATCCTGTCCGAGCTCTTCGAGACCCTGCCCGAGGTGGGCGATCTGGACAAGCCGAAGCTCGTCTTCTTCTTCGACGAGGCTCACCTCCTCTTCAGCGAGGCGCCGAAGGGTCTGCTGGACAAGGTCGAGCAGGTGGTGCGGCTGGTCCGGTCGAAGGGCGTGGGCGTCTACTTCGTCACCCACAGTCCCCTCGACATCCCGGACTCGGTGCTGGGCCAGCTCGGCAATCGGGTGCAGCACGCGCTGCGCGCCTACACGCCCCGGGACCAGAAGGCGGTCAGGGCGGCGGCGCAGACCCTGCGGGCCAAGCCCGGGCTCGACACCGAGAAGGCGATCGCGGACCTGGCGGTGGGCGAGGCCCTGGTGTCCCTGCTCGACGAGCAGGGCCGGCCCTGCGTCGTCGAGCGGGCATACGTCCGCCCTCCCGCTGCGCGCATCGGGCCGATCACACCGGAGGAGCGCGCGCGCATCATGCAGGGCTCTCTGGTCGCCGGGCACTACGAGAGGGCCGTCGATCGCGAGTCCGCGTACGAGACGCTCGCAGCGGAGCGCCCGGGCCCGCCGGGTCCGGATGCGAAGACCGACGCGGCGCCGTCCGGGTCGCGAGGGGGCCTGGGCGGAATGATCGGGGAGATCCTCTTCGGCTCGACCGGTCCGCGCGGGGGACGCCGGGAGGGCGTGGTCGAATCTGCGGCGAAGAGCGCCGCGCGTCAGGTCGGGCGCGAGATCGTCCGCGGTGTGCTGGGGTCGATTCTCGGCGGCGGCTCCTCCCGCGGCCGCAAGTCCTCCCCCTAGCGAGTGTGCCGCCGAACCGGGGCGACGGTCCTGGTGGGCCGCGCGCGCGCCTCGCGAGGCGCCCGGCCCGGCTCCCCGACCGCGCGATCTTGGCCTCGTGCATCCAGACCTTCTCGTCGGCCCGCGGCGACCAGTCGATCCAGCTGGCGACGCCGTAGAGGTCGTGCTGCTGCCACAGGAAGACCCACGGCGCCTCCGCGTGCACGGCGCGCTGGATCT
>DATKEI010000264.1:0-2439 GCA_035544455.1 Binatia bacterium
GTCCGCCCGTGAGCACGTGGTCCACCCCGATCTGCTTGACCCGTCGCAGGCCGGCCTCGTCCACCGTTCCATAGAAGCCGAGGCAGATCTTCGGCGTGTCCTTGCCCTCGGGGGGCATGCGCGAAAACGCCGGCTGGGCCAATGCCGCGCCACCCGGCGCCGCGGACGCCAGGGCCGCCCCCATGGTCTTCAGGGCTTCCCGGCGGTGGATCTTCACGATGCAGAGGAACCTACGTCAGGCGGGACGGCGAGGTCAACCGGCGATCGCACCGGCGATCGCCCGGTAGACGATTCGCGTCGGGCCAGGGCTACGACGAGCCCGGGCCGCCGGCCTTCGTGCGCTTGAAGAAGAGCTTCTGGGCCGTCTTGTCGTCGATCAGCTCGTACATCCCGAGCACACCGATGACGCCACCGGCGGTCTGGATCGGCGCCTTGCCCACGTGCACCCACATCACGGCCGCCGAGGTGGAGGTCTGGCGCTCCAGGATGTCGAGCTTGGCCTTCCCGGTGTCGTAGACCTCCTGGTCGTCGGCGCGATACTTCGCGGCCTGGGCGGCCCAGGGCAGCCGCGGGTCGAAGTCGTCGGTGCCGAGCAGGAGCGAGGCGGCCAGGCCCGCGTCGCGCGCGAAGTGTCCGTTGACGCCCGCGAAGAGGAACCTTGGCCCGAGCTTCCAGAAGACGCGCACCGCGCAGCCCGGCGCGGCCGTTTCCGCGAGATACCCGTCCAGCTCGCTCTGGAGCGCCGCCTCGTCCGCCGACGGCCAGCTCGCGGCCCGCTGCTCCATCGCCGGATGCAGGGACGGCCAGGATGCGGTCTTCACCGTGCGATAGGCGGCGAGGATCGCCCCGAGGTCGTGGGCGCCGCTCCGGGTGAAGGCGTGGCCGCTCAGAAGCTGACCTTGAGCGCGAGCTGCACCTGCCGCGGGGGCAGGGCCTGCTCGTAGAGCCCGTAGGTCACGCGCCCCTGCGCGTCGGTCTGGGGCTGGCCCGGGAACGCGCCCCGCCCGAAGACGTTGTTGATCTCGCTGAAGTTCGTGCGGTCGAGCAGGTTGAAGGCCTCGGCGATGGCCTCGATCGCGGCGCCTCCGCCGAGCTTGAACCGCTTGCTCAGGCGCAGGTCCACGTTGAACTGTCCCTCCATCGTCTCGGCGTTGCGGCCCACGCTCGAGCCCGGATCGGCCGGGCTGCGGCGAGCCCGGTCGAACGGCGTGCCGGGTTGCCCGTCGCCGTTGAGGTCGGCCCCGGCGAGGGCGGTATAGGGCCGGCCCGAGGCGGCGGTGACGATGGTCGAGAGCTGGATGTCATGGGGGAACCGGTACAGCCCGCTCACCACGAACCGGTGCCGCTGGTCGTGGCCGGCCGGGCCCTTCTCCCGGCGCGGATCGAAGCCCAGGGGCAGGCCGGTCGGGTTGTCGGGATCGCGGCCACGGCCCATGTCGTCGGGGAAGATGCTCTGGAAGTCGGCCGCCGTGTCCTCCGCCTTGGAGAGCGTGTAGGCGGCCAGGAACTGGTAGTTGCGGCTGAACCGCTTGCTGACGGACACCGTCAGGCCCTTGTACCAGCTCTCCCCGTACGACGTGTACTGGAGCACGGTCGACGAAGTCCCCGCGCGCCCGCCGATGTCGTTGGGCCGCCGGCCGGGCCCGAGCGACGGCAGGATCGGGTTGTAGTCGATGCTGCCGAGCTGGTGTTTCCCGCGCACCCAGACGAGGTTCGCGGCCACCGAGAACTCCTGGCCCAGCGCGCGGTCGACGCCGAGCGACGCCTGCTGCGCCCAGGGCGTCTTCAGCGCGGGATCGATCGAGATGACCAGGCTCGGATACGCGGTGGACGGCTCCGGCAGCTTGTGGCCCGGCGCGCGCCAGGCGGCCAGCGTGTTCGGGAACGTCTGCACCAGCGTCCGCACGCCGTCGCGGCCGTTGATCCCGCGCGTGATGCCCACGATGCCGGTGATGTGGTTGTCGTAGAAGAGCCCCCAGGCGGCGTGCACGGACGTGCGGCCGTCGCCCCGGGGGTCCCAGGCCAGGGCCAGCCGCGGCGCGACGTTGTCGCCGTCGGAGGGGAAGCCATACGAGAAGGGCGCCCCGCCGACGTCGGAGACGGTGTAGCTGACCTCCGGCCAGAACTGCCTCTGATACCGGACGCCGGGCTTGACCGTCAGCCTGGGCGAGAGGCGCCATTCGTCCTGGACGAAGAGCGACAGGTCCTGGTAGCCATAGCTGGTGCCCGATTGCCCGTAGCCCTGGACGTAGGCGGCGGGAAGCCCGAGCGCCACGGCCTGGATGGCCGTGATGGGCGCGGGCAGCAGGCCCGGGATCGCGGGCAGGGAGCTGAAGATGTACCGCCCGCCGAAGTGCAGCGGCAGCGCCTGCTCCCTGAAATCGATGTAGTTGTAGTCGATGCCCGCCTTGAGCGCGTGGCGGCCGCCGAAGAAGCTCA
>DATKEI010000265.1:0-2930 GCA_035544455.1 Binatia bacterium
AGTGGTACCTGATCGGCGGGGCCCTCGAGGGCCACGCCTGGCTCGCGGTGGGCGTGTTGCTGGCGAGCTCGCTCCTCAACCTCGGCTACTTCGTGCCGATCATCCTGGCCGCCTTCTTCCGGCCGCTCCGGGACGGCGAGATGCTGGGCGAACCCTCGGTCCTCATCGTGGTTCCGCTCGTCCTCACGTGTCTGGCCGGCGTCGTCCTCGGGGTGGCGCCCAACCTCGGCTGGGGCTTCCTCGAGATGGCGGCATCCGCAGCGCGGGCCATCCTCGGGGGACGATGATGCGCCGGATGCTCGCGCTCTGGGCGACCGCCGTGCTCGCGGCCGCTCTCCAGTGGGCGCTGGTTCCGCCGGGCCCCGAGGTGCCGTGGTGGCACGCGGTCCCCGGCGCGCAAGCCGTGATCGGCGTCGCGGGCTGTACCGCGATCGTGCTCGTGGCCAAGGGGCTCGGCCGCCTGGGACTTGCGCGCCGCGATCCCGATGGCCCGGCCGCGGCGCCGGACGGGGTTTCCCGCTGGTGAGTTCGGTCCACCCGGGCTTCGTCTATCTCGTGGGGGCCGCGCTGGTCGCCGTGTCCCCCGCGTGGGCGCGCCGGCCGCTTCTCCTGATCGTCCCGGTCCTGGCCCTGGGCGCCGCCGTCACCGTGCCCGAGGGGGTCGGCGGCGCCCTGTCGCTGGCCGGGTACGAGCTCCATCTGCTGCGGGTCGATGTCTGGAGCCGGCTATTCGGCCTGGTGTTCGCGGTGATCGGGCTCCTGGGGACGGTGTACGGCCTCCACGCACGCGCGCGCGGCCCGCACGTGGCGGCCTTCGCGTATGCCGGCTGCGCCCTGGGGGCGGTCTTCTCCGGCGATCTCCTGTCCCTCTTCGTGTGGTGGGAGCTGATGGCGGTCGCTTCGTTCTTCCTGATCGTGGGCCGGCGCACGGAGGCCGCCCTGGCTGCCGGTTATCGCTACCTGCTGGTCCATGCCTTCGGAGGGGCGCTCCTGCTGGCCGGGATCATCGCCCATGTCCTCGCCGGCGGGGAGCTGGGCTTCGGCGCCCTCTCGGCGTCGGCCGGCGCGCTCCTCATCCTGGCGGGGTTTGCCGTGAACGCCGCCGTTCCGCCTCTGCACGCCTGGCTGCCCGACGCGTACCCCGAGGCTCCCGTGACCGGCGCCGTCTTCCTCTCCGCACTCACCACCAAGACGGCGGTGTACGCGCTGGCTCGCGGGTTCGCCGGCGACGAGCTCCTGGTGTGGGCGGGCGCGATCATGGCGCTGTACGGCGTGGTCTTCGCCATGCTGCAGAACGACATCCGCCGGCTGCTCTCCTATCACATCGTGAGCCAGGTCGGCTACATGGTCTGCGGCATCGGCATCGGGACGCCGCTCGCCCTGTCGGGGGCCGCCGCGCATGCCGTGTGCCACATCCTCTACAAGGGCCTGCTCTTCATGGGGACGGGCGCCGTTGTCCAGATGACCGGCCGGTCGCGGCTCACCGATCTGGGCGGCCTGGCGCGGCGCATGCCGTGGACGCTCGCCTTCTACGCCGTGGGCGCGTTCTCCATCTCGGGCGTGCCCCTCTTCAACGGCTTCGTGAGCAAGTCCCTGGTGGTTGCCGCGGCCGAGCGGGAGCACCTGGCCATCGTCGAGTGGCTGCTGAGTATCGCCGCGATCGGGACCTTCCTCTCCGTCGGGCTCAAGCTGCCGTGGTTCACCTTCCTCGGGGAGGGGCGCGGCGCGCCGGCCGCGGAGCCGCCGGGCAACATGCGCGTCGCCATGGCGGCCGCCGCCGGACTGTGCATTCTGCTGGGTGTGGCGCCCGGCCTCCTGTACGGGCTCCTGCCCCATCCCGTGGACTACGCGCCGTACACCTGGGGGCACGTGCTCACCTCGGTTCAGGTCCTCGCCGGGACGGCCATCGGCTTCTTCTGGCTCCTCGACAAGCTCCGCGCCGACCGCACGGTGACGATCGACACGGACTGGGTCTACCGCCGTGGCGGCACGCTCCTGATGGCGAGCTGCCGCGCGGGCGGGACGGCGGCCGCGGCCGCCGCGGCGGTGGTGGCGAGGGCGGGCGCCTCCCTGTTCGAGCGGGCCCTCGGGGAAGAGCCGCCGACGGCCCTCGTCGGCCGGACCGGTCCCTGGGTGGCGGTGAGCCTGCTCCTGCTGACCGCCCTCGTCGTCCTCCTGGCCTGACCTGAGAATCATCGCCGGCCTCGCGATCCGCGGGCAGCCCGGGATGCCTCCGGAACACCCGGGGGGCCTCTGCCGTTGTCGTACAATGGGCGCCGATGAGAGCCGCCTGGCTGGTGCTGGTCGTCGCGGTCTACGTGTCGCTGGACGTCGCCAACCCGTTCATTCCGGGGGCGCTGTCGTTCGGCATCGAGGACTGCGTCGAGGCGCGCCAGGCGGACCGGTTCCGGGCGCCCGCCGACCGGGCGGTGATGGCGCCGCTGCCTCGCCGGTTCGCGCCGGCGACGGTTCCCCTCGCGCGCTGGCGCACCTCGGTCCCGGCCACGCCGCAGTGGCGGCAGGCCCCCGTGACGCGGTCGCACCCGGCATTCCCGACCCCCCCTCCGTTCCCCGAAGACCACTAGCTCGTTCCGCACGGAGGCGTCGCCCGGATTGCCAGCGTCCGCTGGCCGCGCCCACCTCGGGGAGCCCCGCGGGCCTGCATGCCGCCCTAACCCGACCGACAACGAGGGAGGATCACGTATGAGCACCTGGCCACCGAAGAGCGGTCTGCCCGACCTGACCGAGCAGTTCGAGCCGCTGCGGCGGGCAGTCCAGCGGTGGGGCCAGCAGCGCCTGCTGCTGATCGGCGCCGCCGTGGTCGCGCTGCTCTGGCTCGCCTCCGGCTTCTACATCGTGGGTCCCGGCGAGCGGGGCGTCGTGCTGTGGTTCGGCCGTGCCGTCGACCAGACGGGGCCGGGGCTCCGCTA
>DATKEI010000266.1:0-2515 GCA_035544455.1 Binatia bacterium
GAGAAGATCGCCGCCCTCGGCTGGCCGGGCACGCTGGTCGGCGGCGGGCGGGCGATCGACGCGCGCGGCAAGATCGTCGTGCCCGGGGGCATCGAGCCGCATGCCCACATCTCCATCCCCGTGCCCGAGATGTGGGCGGGCAAGCCCGACGTCATGACCCAGCCCCCGGAGGCGGCCACCCGCGCCGCCGCGTTCGGCGGAGTGACGACGGTCATTGACTTCGCCGGTGACCTCGACCTGACACCCGACAGCCGCGCGGCTCGGGTGCCCATCGCGGAGCACGTGGCGCGGCGGCGCGCCGTCTTCCAGGGCCACGCCTACACCGACTTCGCCTTCCACTACATCCTGGCCGGCGAGGTCGCGCCGGAGACGATCGGGGAGATCGGCGAGGCGATCCAGTCGGGCATCGCCAGCTTCAAGATCTTCACCACCTTCCGCCCGATCCGCGTGCCCTACGGCCATCTCTGGAGCATCTTCGCGGAGGTCGCCCGGCACGGCGGCCTCATGGCCGTGCACGCGGAGGAGGACGACGTCGTCACGTACATGACCGACAAGCTCAAGCGCGAGGGCCGGGCCCAGGGCCACAACCTCCACCTCGTGCACAACAACCTCTCAGAGGACCTGGCGTTCCGTCACATCATCCGGCTCGCGCAGCACACGGGCACCGCCGTGTACTTCGTCCACACGACGGCCAAGGAAGGCGTGGCCGCGGTGGCCGAGGCGCGGCAGATGGGGCAGCCCGTCTACGCCGAGGCCCTGCACAACTACCTGCACTTCACGTGCGACGACTACCGGAAGCCCGGCGGCACCGCGATCCACACCTACCCGGCCATCAAGTCCGCGGACGATCGGGACGCGCTGATCGCCGGGCTGCTCGACGGCCGGGTGGCCACCACGGCGACCGACGAGTACACCGTCCACAAGGCGTACAAGCTGTCCGGCGACACCATCGAGACCGTGTGCGGAGGCCACAACGGCATCGAGACGCGGATGCCGGTGGCGTTTACGAAGTTCGTGGCCGAGCGGAACATGCCGCTGACGCGCTTCGTGGACATCACCTCCGCCAACGCGGCGCGCATCCTCGGCCTCTATCCGCGGAAGGGCGCGATCCAGCCCGGCAGCGATGCGGACCTCGTGCTGATCGATCCCGCCCTCCGCCGCACGATCGCCCTGGGCGACCTGCACGCCGACGCCGACTACAGCATCTGGGAGGGTTTCGCCGCCCAGGGCTACCCGGTGATGACGATCTTGCGCGGCAAGGTCATCGTCGAGAACGGCCGGCTGACGGGCAGCTCGTCGGACGGCCGCTGGGTCGAGCGCAAGGTCTCCGGCGACGTCCTGAGCCGCCCGGCCGTGTGAGGACCGGACCGGACGGGCGCCTCGCCGCCGACGGCGCGGCCGGGCGCGCCCCGGTTGCGGAGGGCGCCTGGGCCCTGCGTGAGCGTGTGCGCAGCGCTCATCTCCCCGGCGCCGGCGGTTCGGGACTACGGGGTCATCGTTCGCGAGGGTCGCCTCGACGAGGAGGCCACGGCCCAGGCCCGCGCCGACGCCGGGATGGAGCGGGCTGGCGCGGACGACGGGGTGCCCGGGGGAGGCGGCTCGACGCCGGGCCGACCGAACTCTTCGTGACGTCGCGTGGGCGGCGCCGGAGGGGCCCACAACGGCCGGCCCTGACGGACCGATTCCGGGCCCGCCTGGGCCCCACCCCGCCCGGCGCGTTGTCGTCACATCTCTGACTCGGCTCAGGACACTAGGGCGGCTCTCCGGAGAGGACGGGTCGCGACCCGGCCTCAGGCCGGGGGACGCTGGGTCACTTGCGCGTCGCGCTCGGCGCCGACCACATCGGGCGAGAGGGAAGGCTCGACGAGCTGGATGGTCTCTTCCTGGGGCGACCGGACCTGACCGGCGCCGGGGCCAACCCGGAAGCGGATCTGGGGGAGCCGGCCGACGGCTTGGCGCAGGGCCTGCTCCCAGCGCACGCCGATCTTCAGGAGATCGGGATCGCCGGCAGGGAAACGGCGCTGGCGGGTGATGTCGAGCTCGTCCACGCTGTAGGCGAGGAGGTCGATGGGCGGACCCACCGTCACGTTCGAGCGCATGGTGGAGTCGAGGGAGAGGAGCGCGTACTTGGCCGCTTCCTCGAGCGTGGTCTTCGCGAAGCGGATGCCGCGGTCGAGGATGGGGCGACCGTACTTGGTCTCGCCGATCTGCAGGTACGGCGACTCCTCGCTCGCCTGGAGGGGGTTGCCCTGGGGGTAGATCATCACGAGCCCAGGGGATTCCCCGCGGACCTGTCCACCGAGGATGAAGTTGACGTTGAACTTGAAGTGGTCGCGCTCGAGGGCCTCCCGGTCCATGTCGGAGACGCGGCGGACCTGGTCCCCGATGACGCGAGCGGCGTCGTAGAGGGATGGGGCCCGGGCGAGGCCCTTGCCCTGGTCGAAGTCGCGCCGGAGCAGGGTGATGATCGACTGGGTGACGGAGAGGCTGCCGCTCGCGAGGAGGACGAAGATGC
>DATKEI010000267.1:0-29808 GCA_035544455.1 Binatia bacterium
GCTCGGCGGGCCCGGCCACCGCGGCCGCGGTCGGGCGCGCTCTCGTGTCCTGAGTCGAAAGTGCGTTGACTCGCGGCGCCGGGTGGGGTGGGGGGCCTCCCCGCGGGACCGTATCTTCTGCGGATGGCCGAAGCCACCCACCACCCCTCTCGTGGCCCCATTGAGCGCCGGCGACGCTCCCGCGTTCCAGCGTGTCCCGCGGGGAGGCTCCCCACCCCGCCCGGTGCCTTGTCGGCACATCTCTGACTCGGGACACTAGGGCGGAACGACGCGATCGAACAGCGCGCGGACGGCGCCGGTGCGCCGCTTGTAGTCGGCCAGGAACTCCGCCCGCGACGAATAGTCGAGGCTCCTGGCCAGGCGCGCGGGCATCGGCCCCGCCAGCTCCAGCGCGTCGACCGGACGGGCGGCGAAGAGGCGGAGGCCGACCGAGGCGCGGCGCAAGAAGCGGTAGTGGTCGGCGAGGGCCACCGCGTCGCGATCGGGTAGCAGGTCGAGGCGCCTCACCGCGGCGATGGCCTGCAGCGTGTTGGGCCGCCGCAAGCTCGGATGGCGCGCGCCGTGGATCATCTGGAGCGCCTGCACGGTAAACTCCACGTCGACCAGCCCCCCCCGCCCGAACTTCACGTGCAACAGACCGGGCGTCTCGCGGCCGAGCTCCCTCTGCATCCGCTCGCGGAGGGAGCGCATCTCCTTGAGGTCGGCCCCCGGCGCCCCTGGCCCGTAGAGCAGGGCCCGGATCAGGCGGCGCACGGCCCGCCCGGGACCGGGATCGCCGCCGACGAGTCGAGCGCGGGTGAGCGTCTGCCGCTCCCACGGGTCGGCCCACTCGCGGTAGTAGCGGGCCATGGCGTCCAGGCTCGAGGCGAAGCCGCTGCCCTTGGAGCCGGGGCGAAGCCGCAGATCCACGGGGTACACGACTCCGGCGGCGGTGATGTCGCCGAGCACCGCGCTCAGCACCTCGACGGCGCGATCGTAGAAGACGTGGGCCTCCACGCGCTCCTGGCCATCGGTCAGGCCGGGCCCCTCGTACACCACGAACAGGTCGAGGTCGGAGCCCGTGGACAGCTCGCGGCCGCCGAACTTGCCCAGCCCCACCAGGGCCGCCCCGATGGGCGCCCCGCCGTCCGCGCGGGGCCAGCCGCACGCCGCGGCCACCCGCTCGAGCGCCATCAGCCACGCCACCGCCAGCGCGGCCTCGGCGAGCGCCGTCATCTCCCGCGAGAAGCGCTCGGCGTCGATCACGTCGAGCAGCATCCGCCAGGTCAGGGCGAGCTCCTCGGCCTGCTTGAGGCGGCGGAGCAGATCGCGCCGCTCCGGCTCGGTCAGGCCGCGCGCCAGCACCGGCGCGAGCGCGCTCCGGAAATCGGCCCCGGTCCTGGGTCGGGCGAACCTGGCGGGATCGGCCAGCCCATTCAGGATCTCGGGCTGGGCGATCAGGATCTGTGTGAGCAGCTCGCCTCGGGAGCACAGGCGCACCAGGTTGGCGAGGAGATCGGGGCGCGCGGCGAGCAGCTCGAGGAAGGCCGTGCGCGGGCCCGCCGCGGCCACAAACCGCTCCAGCTGCCGGAGAGCCTCGTCGGGGTCCGGGCTCTGCCAGAGCGCGTCGAGGAGGACCGGGAACATCCGGCGGAGCGCGTCGCGAACGCTCCCGGCATAGGGGACGAGCGGGCGCCCCTGCAGGATCAGGCGCAGGTTCTCGCGGGCCCGATCCGGCTCGCCGAAGCCCGTGGCCTTGAGTGCCGTGTAGCTCGGGATGCGGGGCAGCGGCGCCGCCGCGGCCGCGTGTGACTCGAAGAAGTCGCGGAAGGCGGCATGGACACCGCGCGTGATGTGCCGGTGCCGGGCCTGGAAGCGCCGCGCCGCGGCCGCGGGGGGGCCCGGGAACCCCATGCGCCGGGCGAGGAGGCCGAGCGCGCGCGCGTCCGTGGGCAGGACGTGGATCTGGAACTCGTGCAGGATCTGCAGCCGGTGCTCGACGGTGCGCAAGTAGACGAGCGCCTCGCCGAGGAAGCGGCCGAGGGAGGGGCCGAGATAGCCCCGCTCCGTCAGGCGGAAGATGGCGCGCAGGCTGTTCCGCTCGCGGAGCCAGGGGTCGTCCCCCGCGTAGAGGAGCTGCAGGGCCTGGACGAGGAACTCGACCTCCCGGATGCCGCCCCGCCCGAGCTTGACGTTGCGAGCGCCCTCGCCGCGCTCGCTCACCGAGCGGTCGATCTGGCGCTTCATGCCACGCACCTCCGCGACGATGCCCGGATCCACGCCGGGCCGGAACACGAAGGGCCGGACGAGATCGAAGAAGCGCGCCGCGACCTCGGAATCCCCCGCGCTCGCGCGCGCCTTCAGGAGGGCCTGGCGCTCCCAGGGCTCGGCCCGCTCCGCCAGGTAGGTGCGGTACCCCTCGAGCGAGAGCATGAGCGCCCCGGAGCGCCCCTCCGGGCGGAGCCGGAGATCCACCCGGAAGACGTGGCCCTCCTCGGTGACGGTCTCGAGGGCGCGCACGATGGAACGGCCGGCCGCGGCGAAGTACTGGCCGGTGTCGATGCGGCCCGCCGTGCCCCCCGAGGTCTCGCCGTCCTCGCCATAGACGAAGATGACGTCGATGTCAGAGGAGTAGTTGAGCTCATCGCCCCCGAGCTTGCCCATGCCGATGACGGCGCATCCGGTGGGCCGCCCGTCCCGGCCGGTGGGCGCGCCATACACCGGGGTCAGCTCCTCGTGGGCCCACTGCCAGGCGGCCTGCAGGCACACGTCGGCCAGACGGGCCAGCTCCTCCGTGGTGACGGTCAGATCGGCGTCGCCCAGGATGTCGCGGCAGCCGATGCGCAGGAGCTGCCGGTACTTGAACCGCCGGAGCGCGTTCCAGCGGGCCTCGGGCACCGTGAAGGCGGCGAGGCTCTGGCGGAGGTCCTGATCGAGCTCGTCGGCCAGCCACTGCCGCATCGTGCTGGGCTCGAGGAGCCAGGCGAGGAGCGTCGGCCGCCGGCGCAGGGTGTCGGCGAGGAACTGGCTGGTGCCGCCGAGGCGGGCGAGCAAGTGAATGGCGCCCGGGTGAGCGCGGAGCACGTGCAGGAACGCGGCGCGATCGCCCTGGGCGGCCAGGCGCTCCAGATTGTTGAGCGCCATGTCGGGATCGGGGGCGGCGGCAAGCTCCGCGAGCACCGTGGCGAGCACCGGCCCGATCAGGTCTCCCTCGCGCGGCGTCGGGGCCAGGGCGTGCAGGTTGGCGATGGCGGCCGGCGGCTCGGCGAACCCCAGCCGCTCCATCCTCCGAAGGGCTCTCCGGTCGTCGGCGGCCGCCGCCAGGAGCGCCCGCGACGCGCGCGCTGTCCGCGCGGGGCTCGGGCGCGGCCGAGCCGGAATCGGGCTGGGTCGCCGGGCCGGCGGGCCCTGCCGCCGCCGCGCCCCGCGGCGCTCGGTCAGATGGCGGCCTCCCCGCGCTCGCCGGTGCGGATGCGCATGACCTCGCCGATGGGCAGGACGAAGACCTTGCCGTCGCCGATGGACCCGGTCTTGGCCGCCTGGGTGATCACCGACACGACCTTGTCCACCATGGAGTCCGCCACCACCAGCTCCACCTTGACCTTGGGCAGGAAGTCGATCGTGTACTCGGAGCCGCGGTAGAGCTCGGTGTGCCCCTTCTGCCGTCCGAACCCGCGGACCTCGGTCACCGTCATGCCGACCACGCCGAGCTCGGTCAGGGCCTCCTTCACGTCGTCCAGCTTGAACGGCTTGATGATGGCCTCGATCTTCTTCATGGGTGGCCTCCGGGCCTACCGAGCGGCACGGGCTCGGACGGCCTTGCGATAGAGGGTGACGTACTCCCGGGCCGAGGCGTCCCACGAGAAATCCTCGGCCATGGCGTTCTTCACCAGAGCATTCCATGCCGCCGGATTCCCGTGGGCGCCCGCCGCTCGGCGCACGGCCTCGACCAGGGCCGCCGGCGTGAAGGTGTCGAAGCTGAACCCGGTGCCCATCCGGCGCGCCGGGTCGAACTCCCTGACGGTGTCGGCGAGCCCGCCCGTGCGCCGCACGATCGGCGCCGTCCCGTAGCGCAGGGCGATGAGCTGGCCGAGCCCACAGGGCTCATAGCGCGAGGGCATGACGAAGGCGTCGCTCCCCGCGTAGATCCGCCGCGCCAGATCGTCGTCGTAGCCGATGCGCACGGCGATCTCGCCGGGGCGGGCCGCGGCCTCCGCGACCAGGCGCTCCTCGAACTGCGCCTGGCCCGACCCGAGGATCGCGAGCTGAGTGCCCTGGGCCAGCAGCTCCGGGAGCGCCTCCAGGACGAGGTCGAACCCTTTCTGCGTCGTGAGGCGCGTCACCATCCCGAGGAGCGGGCCGGGCCCCACGGCGAGACCGAACTCGCGGCGCAGGGCGTCGCGGCACGAGGCCTTGCCCTCGGGCGCCTCCAGGGAGTAGGGCTTGGCGATGGCCCCGTCGGTGGCCGGGTTCCAGGCCTCGTAGTCGATCCCGTTCACCACGCCGTGCAGGTCCTCGCTGCGTTCCTCGATCACGCCTTCGAGCCCCGCGCCGAAGTCGGCGGTGCGGATCTCGAGGGCGTAGGTGCGGCTCACCGTGGTCAAGAGGTCCGAGAAGACGAGCCCGCCCTTCAGGAAGTTGAGCTTGCCGTAGAACTCGATGCCGGCGGGAGTGAAGAGGTCCCAGCCCAGCCCGGTGAGCGGCATGTCATAGTGCCAGAACACTCCCTGGAAGGCCAGATTGTGAATGGTGAACAGGGTGCCGACGCCGCGGAGCGCCGGATGGTCGCGGTAGAGCGTGCGCAGGTACACGGGCACGAGACCGGTCTGCCAGTCGTTGGCGTGGATGATCTGGGGCACCCAGGCCTCGGGCCCCTCGGCCATGGCGGCCACGGCCTCGAGCGCGCCGCGGCAGAAGAAGACGAATCGCTCGCAGTTGTCCCAGTAGTCGCCGTCGTCCCCGCCGTACAGGTGCTCCCGACCGTAGTACTGGTCGTTGGCCAGGAAGTACACGGGCACCCCCGCGGGCGAGCGCCCGCGCAGGACAGCGCCCTCGGCGACGTGGTCGGCGATGGGCACGCGCAGCCCCGCCAGCACCGGGGAGAGCTCGCCGTGGCGCTCCACGCCGCGGTACCGGGGCATGAGCACGCGCACGTCGTGCCCGAGGGCCTGGAGCGCGCCCGGCAGCGCTCCCACCACGTCGGCCAGGCCCCCCGTCTTGGCGAAGGGCTCCACCTCCGAGGCCATCACGAGAATCCTCAGCTTGGAACCGGCCATGGTCACTCCAGCAGGCGTCTCATACTTCCTCGAGGATCGGAAGCACGAGCTGCGTGATGTGCGAGGAAATGCGCTTGAGGTTGGTCAGGACATCCAGGTGGATCTCCGACGTCTCCAGGGACTCGGTGAGACCGCGGCGCAAGCGCTCGAGGTGCGAGGTCCGCAGCTCGCGCTCGCGCGCGCGGACGATCGGCCGCTGGTCCAGCACCTCCTGCGCCAGGCTCCGGTCGCCGGCGGCGAAGCCCGCGAGGGCCCGCTCCAGGTTCTTGGTGATCATCCCGTGAAACTCGGTCAGCTCCGCTTCCCCGGCGCCCGAGAACCGGCGGGCCTGGTACAGCTTCTTCCGGGCGAGCTCCATCAGGTTCTTGTCGATGATGTCGCCGATGTTCTCGAGGTTGCCGATGAACGTGATGAGCGCGATCTCCCGGCGGGCCAGGTCGGGGCTCATGCTCTCGCGCCCGAGCCGGGACAGAAACAGCTTGATCTTCCGCTCGAGGTAGTCGAGCTGGTCGTCGCGCCGCTCCACGTCCTCCAGGAGCTCCTGCCGGTCCGTGCGCAGGACGATCATGGCGTCGCGCAGCATGCTCTGGGCGACGTCGCCCATGCGCAGCGCCTCGCGCGTGGCCTGGCCGATGGCGAGGGCGGGCTGATCGAGGAACCGGTCGTCCAGGTAGCGCGTCTTAAACGGGTTGTCACCCCGCTCCCCCTCCGGCACCAGGGCGATGATGGCCCGGGCGGCCAGCGGCGCGGCGGGAAGGAACACGGCGCTCAGGGCCACGTTGAACAGCGTGTGCGCGTTGGCGATCTGACGGCCCGGGTCGCCGGCAGTCTGGGCCACCAGATCGGCCAGCGCGGGGATGAACGGGTACACGAGAGCCACCCCCAGCACCTTGAAGGCGACATGGGCCACCGCGACCCGGCGGGCCTCCGCGGTCGCCTGCCAGCTCGCCGTGAGGGCGACCGCGCAGCTGCCAACGTTGGCGCCGAGGACGATGGGCAGGATGTGCTCGAGGTCGAGCACCCCCTGCTGGGCGAGCGAGATGGCCAGGCCGATGGTCGCTGCCGACGAGGCCATGCCCGCGCTGAGCGCGGCGCCGATCAGGAGCCCGAGGGGCGGGCGATCGGACAGCGCCACCAGCACCTGGCGCGTCAGCGGCTGCTCGCCGAGCGGCGCCATCCCGTCGAGGATGATCTGCATGCCGAGGAACAGGAACCCGAAGCCGAGGACCACCTGGCCCAGGCTCTTGACTGCGGACCGCCGGGCGAGGAAGTTCACGGCGAAGCCCGTCCCCACCAGGAACAGCGGCAATCCCTGCATCTTGAAGGCGAGGATCTGCACGGTGACGGTGGTGCCGATGTCCGCCCCCAGGATCACGCCCAGCGATTGGCGGAACGTCATGAGCCCCGCCCCCACGAAGCCCACCAGCATGAGGGTCGTGGCCGACGAGGACTGGATGAGCGCGGTCACCAGGGCCCCCGCCCCGACGGCGGCGAGCGGCCGCCGCGTGGTCGCGGTCAGGAGATGGCGCAGGTGGCCCCCCGCCACGCGCTGGAGACCCTCGCCGGTCAGACGCATCCCGTACAGGAGAAGGGCCAGGCCGCCGAAGAGCGACAGCAGGGTCATCGGCGCGGGGGCCCGGGAGCCGCGGTCAGGGACTCAACCCGCCCCCCGCGACGGGGCCGAGACGGGCCAGATGGCTCGTGTCGTTCACCGACAGGACGCGCGGCGGCGCCACCGCGGTGAGGGAGCAGTTGCCGACGGTGAGCCGCCAGATGGCCGAGAGCGGAAGCCCGAGGCAGTGGGCGACGTAGGCGCTGATCACCCCGCCGTGGCAGACGACCAGCACGTCCTCGCCGTCGGGGTGCGCGGCGTGGATGGCCGCGACCGCCTGCACCACGCGCGCCTGGACGGCGGTCAGCGGCTCGCCGCCGGGCGGAGGGCACCCGAGCGGATCCCGCACCCACTGGGCGTAGGGGTCGCCGGGCAGGGCGCGCACCTCGTCCACGGTGCGATCCTCCCAGTCGCCGAGGCAGAGCTCGCGCAGGTCGTCGACGGCGACCAGGGGAGCCCCGAGCCCCCCGACGGCGATCTCGGCCGTGCGCCGCGCCCGCACGAGAGGGCTCGTGTAGACGGCGGCGAGGCGGCCGGCCCGCCGGGCGAGAGCGGCGCCGAGCGCCGCCGCCTGCTGCTCGCCGAGCGGGGACAGCGGCACGTCGCGCGTGCCCTGGAAGCGGCGCACCGCGTTCGACAGCGACTGCCCGTGCCGGGCGAGGAGGAGCCGCCTCACAGCGCCCTGCTCCGCGCGTCCGAGGCGGCGGCGTGGGCGCGCCGCAGGCGGCGCAGCGTCTCCTCCCGGCCGAGGATGGCCATGACGTCGAAGATCGGCGGGCTCGCCGTCTTCCCGGTGAGGGCGAGCCGCGTGAGCTGGGCGAGATCCACGAGCTTCAGGCCGAGCTCGGCGGCGAGCCCCCGGTACAGCGCCTCCAGGGAGGCGGGATCCATGTCGGGGTGGCCCTCGAGCCGGCGCAGCAGGAGCTGGTAGCGCCGGGGGGCATCGTCGGTCCAGAACTTGGCGATGGCCTGGGCGTCGTACCCGGCGGACGGGCGGAAGTAGAAGGCGCTCTGCTCGGCCATCTCCCCGAGCGTGCGGGCCCGCTCCTTGAGCGTGGCCACCACGCGAGCCAGCCAGGCGCGATCCGCCGGGACGGGCAGGCCGCCCTGCTCGAGAAAGGGCCCGAGCAGATCGGCCAGACGCTCCGGGGCCGCCTGCTTGATCCAGTGCTGGGACAGCCATTCGAGCTTGGCGGGATCGAATACCGCCCCGGCCGCCCCCACGCCCGACAGGGCGAAAGCCCGCACGAGGTCCTCGCGGCTGAAGATCTCCTGGTCGCCGTGCGCCCATCCGAGCCGGGCGAGGTAGTTGCCCATGGCCTCCGGCAGGATCCCCGCGTCCCGGTACGCCTGCACCGACGTCGCTCCGTGGCGCTTGCTCAGCCGGCTCTTGTCGGCGCCGAGGATCATGGGGATGTGGGCAAAGACCGGCACCGGGTAGCCGAGCGCCTGGTAGCACAGGATCTGCTTCGGGGTGTTGGACAGGTGGTCGTTGCCGCGGATGACGTGGGTGATCTTCATCGAGACGTCGTCCACGACCACGCAGAAGTTGTAGGTGGGGGTGCCGTCGGTCCGGACGAGGATCCAGTCGTCCAGCTGGGCGTGGTCGAAGGTCACGTCGCCGTGGATGGCGTCGTGCACCACGGTGACCCCCGTCGGCGGGATGCGCAGGCGGAGAGCGTGCGGCTCGGACGCGGGGACCTGGGCGTCGCGGCATGTGCCGGGATAGCGGAACGTCTCGCCGCGCTCCTGGGCGTCCCGCCGCAGAACCTCCAGCGCCTCCGGGCGGCAGCGGCAGCGGTACGCACGCCCCTCGGCCAGCAGCCGCTCGGCGTGGGCTCGGTAGATCTCCATCCGCTCCGTCTGCCGGTAGCCCGGGGTGGGCGGGCCCTCGTCCCAGTCCAGGCCGAGCCAGGCCATGGCATCGAGGATGGATTCGATGTACTCGTCGGTCGAGCGCGACCGGTCGGTGTCCTCGATCCGCAGGATGAACACCCCGCCGTGGTGGCGGGCGAACGCCCAGTTGAACAGGGCGGTGCGCGCCCCACCCACGTGGAGGTGGCCCGTCGGGCTGGGAGCGAACCGCACGCGGACAGAATCGGGCATACCCGTCCATCGTACACGAGCGGGCCGTGCCGCTGCCGCGGGCGCCCAGCACGCGCCTGACTCGGGCCGCTAGACTAGTGTCCCGAGTCAGAGGCTCGTGGACTCGCGGCGCCGGGTGGGGTGGGGGTCCTCCCCGCGGGACCGTATCTTCTGCGGAATGCCGAAGCCACCCACCCCCCATCTCGTGGCCCCAGTGAGTGCCGGCAGCGCTCCGCGACTCAGCGTGTCCCGCGGGGAGGACCCCCACCCCGCCCGGTGCGTTGTCGGCACATTGCGGACTCGGGACCCTAGAACGAGAGGCGCCGGATCACGGCGCGCGGCAGGTGGCGGATGGCGAGCATCACCCAGCGCCAGATGGCGGGGGCATAGACCACGGGTTGTCCCCTGTCGATCGCGCGCAGGACGATGGCGGCCACCGCATCCGGCTCGCCGGCGAAGGGGGGCACCGGGAGCCCCTCCGTCATGCCCGTGCGGACGAACCCCGGCCGGACGCAGACCACCCGGACCCCTCGTCCCGCGTACGCGAGGCCAAGGCCCTCGAGGAAGGCCGAGAGCCCCGCCTTGCTCGCCCCGTACAGGTAGTTGCTCCGGCGGGGGCGGTCGCCGGCCACGGAGCTGAACGCGCACACCGTGCCGCCGCCGCGCGCGGCCAGGCGCTCGGCCGCCATCTGGCAGAGCACGGCCGTGCCCGTGAAGTTGACGTGGAGCAGCGCGGCCAGCCGGGGCGGATCGGCGGCGACCTCCTCCTGGCGCGCGAAGGACCCTCCGGTGACGATCAGCGCGTCCATGTCGCCCAGCCCGCGGTCAGCCTCGTCGAGCGCCGCGGCAAAGTCCTCGGGCCGGCCCAGGTCGAGGGCACCGTGGCCCACGGACCGGCCGGCCCCGCGCGCCTCGAGGTCGCGACAGGCCGCGGCCAGATCGCCCGGGTCGCGCCCGAGGAGCCAGAGCGCATCGCCGCGCTCCGCCATCGCCCTCCCCAGCGCCCGACCCATCCCGCGGGTGGCCCCGACCAGCACCGCCTTCATCAGGGGTCGCCCAGCAGCCGGACCGACTGCGCCGAGCGGAACCGCCGCTTCGGGTCCCAGCGATCCCGCACGCGCTGCCACTCGCCGAGTCGCGGCGTCATGCGCTGCATGTCGGCGGCCCGCGTCACCGCGTCCTTGGCCAGGTACACGCGGCCGCCGGCCTCGATGACCACCCGGTTCAGCTCGTGGACGAGGGCCTCGGTCCCGGGACCGCGATACGGAAGGTCGAGGGCGAGCGTCACGCCTTCCATGGGAAACGACAGGAGAAAGGGGGCCTCGGGACCGCAGTCCTTGATGACGGCAAGGAGCGAGGCCGCTCCCGCCGCGGCGAGGCGCCGCAGGATCTCGGCCACCGGCCGCTCGCCCGCCGTCCGGGGGATCACGCACTGGTACTGCAGGAAGCCACGCCGGCCGTAGAGGCGGTTCCAGTCGCGAACGGCGTCCAGCGGATAGAAGAACATCTCGTGCGAGACGAGGCCCTGCCGCCGCCGCCCGCCCCGGTACCGATGGTACAGCCCGTTGAACGCACGCATCAGGGCCGGCGTCAGGAGCCACGCCGGGGCGTCCAGGGGAACGCGGAGGGCGGGCGGCGTCCGGAGCCGGCGCTCCCCGGCCTCCGCCCGCGTGGCGTGGCGGCCGCGGATGAGGACGCCGCGGCCGAGAGCGCCCGCGCCGGCCAGGCCGTCGATCCAGCCCACCGTGTACGGCCAGTCGGCCGCGGCACCGCGCAGACCGGCCAGCATCTCCACCAGGCCCCCCACCCCCTCGGTCTCCTCGAGGATCCACGGCGTCTCCACTGGCCGCAGGCGGAATGTCACATCCGCGATCAGGCCGGTGAGGCCCATGCCCCCGACGGTGGCGCGGAAGAGGTCCCGCTCTCGCTCCGGACCGGCGGCGACGGTGCGGCCGTCGGCGGTGATCAGCGTCAGGGCGTCCACGAACTGGCCGAACGATCCGTCCCGGTGATGGTTCTTGCCGTGGACGTCCGCGGCCACGCACCCGCCGATGGTGACGAACCTGGTCCCGGGCGTGACCGGCGGGAACCAGCCCCGGGGCAGGAACAGCCGCACCACCTCGGCGAGAGAGAGCCCGGCCTCCACGGTGAGCCGGCCCGCCGCGGGATCGAAGGCCAGGATGCGGTCCGCACGCCTCGTGTCGATCACGAGGTCTTCCGGGGCGGCGGGGACGGCAGCGTCGCCATAGGATCGCCCCAGCCCACGCGGCAGGATGCACCCGGGGCCCTCCGGCACGCCGAGGCGGTCGGGCCGCAGCACCCGGCCCGGGCGCACCGGAAATCGCCCCCAGCCCGCGACCAGCTCCGCCGAGCCCGCCCGGGCGGGGCCCGGACGCTCGCTCAGAGCTTCCACCACGAGTCGCCGCGGGGCCAGTAGATGAGGCTCAGGACCACCAGCATCCAGAGGAGCGTGTTGACGAGCAGGGCGCGGTCGCTCAGCACGAGGTCCGACGGGTTGCCCCCGAGCTCGCGATGATACAGGAGGTAGAGGTACCGGCTGATGCCGTAGAGGACGAAGGGCAGGGTCACGGGGAGAAGCCGCGTGTGGAACCTGGCCACCGTCTCGGGTGACATCGTGTAGAGCGCATACGCTATCACCGTGCACGCGGTGACCACGGCGATCATCTGGTCGAGGAACCCCTCGCTGTACTCGGCCAGGATCGGGCGATGATCGGCCGCGTCGCCGCGCAGCGACAGGGACTCGTGTCGGCGCTTGCCCAGGGCCAGGAACAGCGCGACGAGCAGCGTGCAGATGAGGAGCCATCCCGAGATATTTACGTTGACCGCGACCGCGCCCGCCACCGCCCGCAGCACGAAGCCGATGGCGAGGACGAGGACGTCGAGGATCACCATGTGCTTGAACCAGAGCGTGTAGGCGGTGAGCAGGAGCGCGAAGGACGTCGCCACCAGCCCGAAGCGGACCGACATGCCGAAGCCGAGAACGAGGCAGCCCAGGAGGAGGACCACGCCGATCGCGAGGGCCGCCGGGCGCGAGAGCGCCCCCGAGGCCACCGGCCGGTGCCGCTTGGCGGGGTGCAGGCGGTCCCTGTCCACGTCGGCCACGTCGTTCAGCATGTAGATCGCGCCGGAGAGGAGACAGAAGATCGCGAACGCGGCACAGGCCAGCCAGATGCGCGCGGTCAGGAGCTGCTGCGAGAAGATGACGCCGGCGAAGACGACGAGGTTCTTCGTCCACTGCTGCGGGCGCAGGGACGCGACCACCGCGGCCACGGTGCTTCTCCGAAGCGCGGCTACGCCAGCGCCGTCCGCAGCGATTCCGCGATCCGCCGGATCTCGGCGTCCGTGAGCTCCGGAAAGCACGGCAGCGAGAGCACCTCGCGCGCCGCCCGCTCGGCTTCCGGGAAGCGCGCCTCGGAGTGGGACGCGGCGAAGAGGGGCTGACCGGGAATGGTGCGGGGGTAATGGACGGCGGTGCCCACCCCGAGGTCCGCGAGCCGCCTCGCCACCGCGTCGCGCCCGGGCACGCGCACCGTGTACTGGTGGTACACGTGCCATGCCGGCGGCTTCTCCACCGGCAGCCCGATACCGAGGGGGCCGAGCAGGTCCGCGTAGCGCCCGGCCAGGGCGCGGCGCGCCTCGGTCCACGGACCGAGGTGCGGGAGCTTCACGCGGAGCAGGGCGGCCTGCAGCTCGTCCAGCCGGCTGGAGTATCCGACCTCCACGTGCTCGTACTTCCGCGGCGAACCATGATCGCGCAGGCGGCGCACCCGGCACGCCACGTCCTCGCGCTGCGTGAGCACCATGCCCCCGTCGCCGCAGGCCCCGAGGTTCTTGGTCGGGTAGAACGACAGGCACACGGCGTCGCCCCACGCCCCCACCCCGCGGCCGGCGTAGGCGGCGCCCACGGCCTGGCCGGCGTCGGCGACGACGGCCAGCCCGCGCTCGCGGGCGATGGCCTCGATCGCGTCCATGGCGGCGAGCTGGCCGTAGAGGTGCACCGGCATGATGGCTCGCGTGCGCGGCGTGACCGCCCGGGCCGTGGCCACCGGATCGAGGTTGCAGGTCTCCGGGTCGATGTCGACGAAGACCGGAACCGCGCCCGCCATCACCACGGTGGTGGCGGAGGCCACGAAGGAGAACGACGAGGTGATCACCTCGTCCCCCGGCTGCACCCCCACCGCCCGGAGCGCCATGAGCAGGGCATCGGTCCCGGAGTTGACGCCGATCCCGTGGGCCGCCCCGCAGAACGCGGCCAGGTCCGTCTCGAGCGCCCTGACCTCGGGCCCCAGGATGAAGCGCGTGCTGTCGAGCACGCGGGTCGCGGCGGCGATGAGCTCGGCGCGGAGCGGCACGTGCTGCCGGGCGAGGTCGATCTGAGGGATCACGGTCCGCCCAGACCCACGCCGGTCCCGACCTGGCCCAGGCCGAGGAGGTTGACGGCGACGCGCACCTCGTTCCGGTCGCTCTGCGGGCGGTTCACGTACTCGAGCAGGAACGCCCAGCACTGGAAGACGAAGTCCACGCCGATGCGCACCTCCACGGCCTCGCCGGTGCCCACGTCGTAGCCGGTCGAGGCCCGGACGCCGAGGTTGGGCAGGATGCGGCCGCTCAGCATGCCGGTCACGTAGTTGTTGGTCCCGGTGGGCGGGGCGGGCACGATGACCTGGGAGAGCCCGCCGTCCACCGTCGGCGGGAGCCCCGGCACGAGCTGCGTCGCGAGGGGGTCGGTGGTGGGGATGTCATTGTAGCGGGTGCCCACGCCGACCGTGAACCCCCGCCAGCTCGCGAAGATGTCGGTGTTGAGCGCGCGCAGCCCCGCCCCGTAGAAGTTCCAGGACCCGACGCCGCGGAACGAGAAGATCTGGTTGGGCTGGATGATCAGCTCGCTGATCATGTCCTGGAAGCGCTGGGGCTGGTCCGGCGTGGCGCTCACCGTCTGGCTCAGCACGAACCGCAGCAGCTCCCACCGCACCGGCTCCTGGTTCGCCCCCGCCACGGTCTTCGCGTTCAGGCGATTGGTCAAGGAGTACGTGATCCCGTTGGTCGTGCCGATCCGGTCGATGGTGGGGTCCCACTGGGGGAGCTGGTCCTGGTTCCGGCCGCGGATGGCGGCGAAGCCCACGCGCGGCTCGATGACGTGCTGGAGGGCGGCGATGCCCGCGAAGCCGCCGGCCTGATACACGCGCGCGGCCCGGGCCGTCGCCTCGAACCCGATCTCGATCTGCTGGCGAAGGATCCCCTCCTTGATCGTCTCCTCGAGGAGGATGCCGTTCTTGGTGCCGTAGCCGGCGACCTGGGTGTCGTACCAGGTGAGCCGGCCGCCCAGGAATGGCGTCACCGTGAACGAGCCGAAGATCGGGATGGGCATGCGGACCACCGGGAAGAGATCGAGGCGGACCCCCTCCGAACCCTCCTCCCGCACGAAGTTGACCGCCGACGCCCGGACCTCGTACAGCAGCCGGGGAATTCCGGGCACGGGCTGCAAGATGCCGCGCAGGTCGATCTGGGGCAGGCGCTGCAGCTCCACCGGCTGCGTCGTGGTCAGGTCCTGGTAGTAGTACCCGAACCCGACGAGGTTCCAGGCGTCCCAGCGCCGGGTGAGGGAGACGAAGCTCGGTGCGAACTGGGCGGCGTTCACGGCCAGCGACTGGCCGTAGTCGCGGAAGATCTGGTCGTCCGACGTCACCAGGATGTCGGCCTTGAAGGCCAGGCGGTCGGTGATCGCCCACTCGTGCCTGCCCGTGACCCACCAGCGGTCCCGCGGAACCGGGGTGGCGATGTTGATGGCGTCGTCGTCGGAGCGCAGGAACTCGTTCACGTAGAAGCCGCCGAGGGCGCCCCGGGCCGCCTCGGACAGGATGTAGCGATACTCGCCGCTGAGGCCCATGCCGCGCTCGCTGAAGATCTCGGGGGCCAGCGTCAGGTCCTGGCTGTCGTCGATGGCCCAGAAGAACGGCACCTTCAGCATGAAGCCACGCCGGCTCGAGAAGCCGGTGGTCGGGAAGAGAAAGCCGCTCTCGCGCTCCTTGCGGACGGCCGCCGCGAAGTACGGAAACCACGGGATCAGCGGGATCTTGTGCACCCAGAAGGACACGTCGCGGCCGACCACGCTGTCGTTGACGTCGGCGGTGGCCTCGCCCATGCGAAACGCCCAGGCCGGCTCGTCGCCCTCACACGTGGTGAAGACGCCCCGGCGCACCTGGTACACGCCCTCCCCGATGCGCTCCATCCGCTCGCCGGAGATGTAGTAGTAGGGCGCGGAGAAGGCGGAGCCGGCGTGCACGATGCCCGTGCCGGTGCGGACGTTGTAGTCCACGCGCTCGCCCACGAGCCGGTCCTGGCCATCGAAGAAGATGACCCGGCCCAGCGCCACCGCCTCGCCGGTGTCCCGGTTGTACTCGATGCGGTCGGCGAGCAGCCGCGTGCCGCCGCGCGTCATCTCGACGTCGCCCTCGGCGATGATGATCCGGCTGTCCCCGCCTATCTCCTGGAGGCGGTCGGCGACGAGCGTCACGTCCTCCCCGTCTTGCGCGAGGGTGAGCGAGCTCGGCTGCGCGGGGGCGAGACCGGGCCAGGCGATGGCGAGGAGGGCGACGGCGACGAGGCCGAGGGCCCACCTCCCCGCGGTCCGCGAGGACCTCCGCTCGAAGCCCGGCGCGCGCGGGGGGGTGGTCACGCCCCCGATGCTAGCGCGCGCCACTCGGCCTGGCAAAGGACATCGGCGGTCCCGGCCCGGTGAGCCAGGGCCTCGCCGATCACGAACAGGGACCCGGCCACGCAGGCGATCGCGGCGCGGGGCGACCGGGTGACGCGCGCCAAGGCGGTGGCCACCGAGGGGGACGTCTCGATGCGCGGATCGTCGGCAGCCAGCAGGGCCCTGAGGGCCGCGGGAGCCGCCGCGCGCGGATGACTCGCCGCCGTCAGGATGACGCGGGCGGCCAGGGGCAGGAGGGGCTCCAGGATGCCGCGCGCGTCCTTGTCGGCGGCCACCCCGATCACAAGGTCGACCCGCGAGCCGGGGAAGTGGTGGGCGAGCGACCCGGCCAGCGCCCGCGCGCCGGCCGGGTTGTGCGCGCCGTCCAGCACCCACGTCGGCGATCCCGGGACGACCTGGAAACGTCCGGGCCAGCGCACGGAGGCCAAGCCCGCCCGGATGGCGTGCTCCCCCGCTCCGAGGACCCGAGCGGCCGCGACGGCCAGGAGGGCGTTGCTCGGCTGGAAGACCCCGAGGAGGGGACAGGCCAGCCCCGCCAGCGACCAGCCCGGGCCGGCCAGGCGAAGGTGATGGCCGGCCAGGGAGCTGTCCTCGACGGCCACCGCCAGATCGCGGCCTTCCTCGAGCAGGGGCACCCCGACCTCGGCGGCGCGCGCGCGCACCACCTCCGCCACCTCCGGGTCCTGACGGGCCGTCACCGCCGTCCCGCGGCGGATGATGGCGGCCTTCTCCCGTGCGATCTCGGCGAGGGTCCGGCCGAGATAGGCCTCGTGGTCGCGATCGATGCGCGCCACCACCTGCACCTCCGGCTGGCCCACGGTGGTCGCGTCGAGGCGGCCGCCCAGACCCACCTCGAGCACGGCCAGCTCCACGCCCTGCTGGGCGAAGTGATCGAGGGCGAGGGCGGTGGTGGCCTCGAACACCGTGGCGTCGAGCCGGACCACCGCGGTGCCGATCGTCTCCACGCCGTCCACCACGTCGTCCTCGGCGATGCAGACCCCATCCACGCGGATCCGCTCGCGGAAGGAACAGAGGTGGGGCGAGGTGTAGAGGCCGGTGCGCAGGCCGGAGGCGGCGGCGATCGAGGCCAGCGTGGCCGACACCGAACCCTTGCCGTTGGTGCCGGCGACCTGGGCAATGCGAAACGCCCGCTCCGGGTTGCCGAGGGCGTCGAGCAGCGCCTGGATCCGCTCGAGCCCCGGCCGCATGCCCGGCAGCTCTCCGCCCCGCAAGGCGAGGAGCCGGGCCACGGCCTCCCGGTACGTCATCGGGGGCCGGCGGGTCCGACGAAGAAGGCCAGGAGCCGGCGCAGGGTCTCGCGCAGCTCCCGCCGCTCGACGAGCAGGTCCAGCTGTCCGTGCTCGAGGAGGAACTCGGACCGCTGGAAGCCCTCGGGCAGCGGTTGCCGGATGGTCTCCGCGATGACGCGCGGCCCGGCGAAGCCGATGAGGGCCCGCGGCTCGGCCATGATGACGTCGCCGAGCATGGCGAAGCTCGCGGTGACGCCTCCGGTGGTGGGATCGGTGAGGAGCGAGATGAACGGCAGCCGCTCCTCGGCCAGCCGGTGGAGGGCGGCCGAGGTCTTGGCCATCTGCATGAGGGAGAGGATCCCCTCCTGCATGCGTGCCCCGCCCGAGGCAGTGACGATGAGCACAGGCAGCCGCTTCTGGACGGCGAGCTCGATGGCGCGGGTGATCTTCTCGCCGACCACAGAGCCCATGCTGCCGCCCATGAAGGCGAACTCGAAGACGACCAGGACCAGCGGGTAACCCACGAGGCGCGCCGTGCCCGTGATCACCGCGTCCTCGAGCCCCGTCGCGGCCCGGGCCGCCTTCACGCGGTCCGTGTACTTCTTGGTGTCCTTGAAGGACAGGGGATCGACGGTGCGCAGCCCGGCGTCCCGCTCCTCGAACGACGCCTCGTCGGCGAGGAGGGCGATGCGCTCGCGGGCCGAGATACGGAAGGGATGCTGGCAGCGCGGGCACACACGCCCGGCCCGGTCCACTTCCGCCCGATACACGATCTCCTTGCAGGAGCCGCACTTGACCCACAGGCCTTCCGGGATGGGGCGCTTGGGCCGCTCGGCCTCGTCCTTGCGCTTCCAGAACCACGCCACCGGTCAGCCTCCGACCGCCGCGCCGTGCCTGGTCACCCGGCGTGGCCCCGCAGCGGGGCCTTGAGGGCGGCGATGAAGGCGCCGACCTCGTCCAGGAGAGCCGGCGAGCCGGCGTGTCGCTCGACCAGCCGGACCACGGCCGATCCCACGATGACGCCGTCGGCCAGGGCGCCGACCGCGGCCGCCTGCTCCGGCGTGCCGATTCCGAACCCGACGCAGATGGGCTTGGTGGTGACACTCCGCAGCGCGCGCAGATTGGCCACGAGGTCGGCGGGGAGCTCCGTCCGGGCGCCCGTGATTCCCGTGACGGAGACCATGTAGATGAAGCCCGAGGCGAGCCGGGCGATCGTGCGCACCCGGGCCGGCGGCGAGGTCGGCGCGACGAACCGGATGATGTCGATGCCCGCGGGCGCCGCCTCCGCGGCCAGGGGTCCGGACTCCTCCGGCGGCAGGTCGGCGACGATCACGCCGTCAACCCCCGCCTTCGCCGCCGCCGCGCAGAAGGCGCTCAGCCCGAAGGCGAGGATGGAGTTGTAGTAGGTCAGGAAGACGAGGGGCACCTCCGTCTCCCCTCGCACCTCGCCGGCCAGCTCCAGCACGCGCGGCAGCGTGGTCCCGGCCGCGAGTGCCCGATGGGCGGCCCGCTGGATCACCGGCCCGTCGGCGAGCGGGTCCGAGAACGGCACCCCCAGCTCGACGATGTCGGCGCCGTTGCGCACGGCGGCCATGACCAGGCGCCGCGTGTCCGACAGGCTCGGGTCGCCCGCGGTGAAGTACGGGACGAGGGCGCGCGCGCCCCGCGCCCGCAGCGCGGCGAAGACCCGGTCGAGCCGGCCTGGCTCCCGCGCCGGCGCCCCGGGTCTGCCGCCGCGTCCCCGGAGGGCCCGACCGCGCTCGGGGGCGAGGCCGGCCCCGCGCCGGCTCCGGGGGGAAGCGGTCACGGGTGGGGCGCTCCCGGCGTCCCGGGGATATCGGCATGGCCGTTGCCCGCACCCTGCGCCACCGTGTGCACGTCCTTGTCGCCCCGGCCGGAGAGCCCCACGACCACGACCTGGCTCCGCTTCATGGCGCGCGCCGCGCGCAGGGCGTACGCCACGGCATGGGCCGATTCCAGGGCGGGCATGATGCCCTCGAGCCGGGCGAGCATGCCGAAGGCCTCGAGGGCCTCGGCGTCCGTGATCGACGCGTACTCGAAGCGCCCGGCGTCCCGGTAGTAGGCGTGCTCGGGGCCGACGCTCGGATAGTCGAGCCCGGCCGAGACGGAGTGCGCCTCGGCGATCTGCCCGTCGTCGTTCTGCAGCACGTAGCTCATGCTTCCGTGCAGCACCCCCACCGCGCCAGCCGCGAGCGAGGCGCCGTGGCGGCCACTGGCCACGCCGTGCCCGCCCGCCTCGACGCCGATGATGCGCACTCCGGCGTCGCGGATGAAGGGCCAGAAGAGCCCGATGGCATTCGAGCCGCCGCCCACGCACGCGATGACGAGATCGGGGAGCCGCCCCACGAGCTTGCGCGCCTGCCCGCGCGCCTCCTCGCCGATCACCCGCTGGAAGTCCCGCACCATCATGGGATACGGATGCGGGCCCATGGTCGACCCGATCAGGTAGTACGTGGTGCGCACGTTCGTCACCCAGTCGCGGAGCGCCTCGTTCACGGCGTCCTTCAGCGTCCGGGCCCCGCTCTCCACCGGGTTCACGCGCGCCCCGAGCAGCCGCATGCGGAAGACGTTGAGGGCCTGCCGCTCGATGTCCACGCTGCCCATGTAGACCTCGCACGGAAGGCCGAGCAGGGCGGCCGCGGTGGCGGAGGCCACGCCGTGTTGCCCGGCCCCCGTCTCGGCGATGATGCGCCGCTTGCCCATGCGCTGGGCCAGGAGCGCCTGGCCCAGCACATTGTTGATCTTGTGGGCGCCGGTGTGGCAGAGATCCTCGCGCTTGAGGTAGATGCGCGCGCCCCCCGCCGCCTCCGTCAGCCGCTCGGCGAAGTAGAGCGGAGTGGGCCGCCCCGCGTAGCTCCCGAGCAGGTGGCCGAGGCGGCGGCGGAAACGCGGATCGCGGCGGGCCTGCCGATAGGCCCGCGTCAGCTCCATGAGGGGAGCCATCAGCGTCTCGGGCACGAACCTCCCGCCGAAGCGCCCGAAGTGCCCGGCCGCGTCGGGCAGCCGCTCCGGGTGAAGCGCCGGGCGCGACGGCCGACTCCGAGGCGAAGCCGTCATGCCACCTCCTGCCGGGCGCCCGCCACGGCGAGCATGAAGTGCCGCACCCGGTCGGGGTCCTTGCACCCGGGTCGCGCCTCGATCCCGGAGTTCACGTCGACGGCGAAAGGCCGGACGACCCGGACCGCCTCGGCCACGTTGTCCGGGGTGAGGCCACCGGCCAGGATGACGCGTCGGCCGGCGGCGTGCTCCGGCACGAGGTGCCAGGGGATGGGCATGCGGGGCTCGCCCTCGCTCCACTTCTCGTGGGAGTCGAGGAGAAAGGCCGCCGCCCGGTAGCGCGCCATCCGCGCGAGGTCACCCCCGTCGCGGACCTTGATCGTCCTGAGGACGGGGAGGGCGAGGTCGCCGAAGGCCTCCGGATCCTCCTCGCCGTGGAGCTGGATCGCGCCCAGGCCGCACTCGGCGGCCACGGCGAGCACGTGGGCGCGCGGGTGGTCCCAGAACACCCCGACCGCGGTGACGAAGGGCGGCAGCCCGGCGATGATCGCGCGCGCCGCCGCCGGCGCGATGTAGCGGGGCGTGTCCTCGACGAAGATGAAGCCGAGGGCGTCCGCGCCCGCCTCGACGCACAGCGCGGCATCCGCGGCGCTGGTGATGCCGCACATCTTCACGCGCACGCGCGTGGACGGCGTCACGCCGGCCCCTCCGCCGCACCTCGCCGCGGCCTTCATCCGGCAGCCGCTCCGCCGCCCGCCGCCGCGGAGTCGAGCAGCTGCAGCTCCCGCGCCACGGCGCCGACGTCGGCGGCCCGCACCAGGGCCTCGCCCACCAGCACGGCGTGAGCGCCCGCGGCCACGACCTGCTCCACGTCGGCCCGGGTGAAGATGCCGCTCTCGCTGACGGCCACCCGGTCGGGCGGGACCGCCGGGAGCAACCGGAGCGAGACCTCGAGGCTGGTGGTCAGGGTTTGCAGATCACGGTTGTTGATGCCGATGACGGGCGCGCCGAGGGCCAGGGCGGTCTCGAGCTCGCCGGCGGTGTGCGCCTCGACCAGCGTGCCGAGACCCATGCCCGCGGCGGCATGGAAGAGGTCCTCGAGGGCCGCGCGCTCGAGGGCAGCCACGATCAGCAGCGCGGCGTCGGCCCCCGCGGCGCGCGCCTCCCAGAGCTGGTACTCGTCGACGATGAACTCCTTGCGCAGGACGGGCCGGTCGACGACGGCGCGAACGGCGACGAGGTCATCGAGGCTCCCGTGAAAGTAGCGGGCGTCGGTCAGGACGGACAGGACGGCGGCGCCGGCCCCCGCATAGGCGCGAGCCTGGGCCACCGGGTCGAGCGCCGCGTTGAGGACGCCCCGGGAGGGGGAGGCCCGCTTGACCTCCGCGATGAGGCGCACCCGCACCCCGGCCGGAGGCCGGAGAGCCCGCGCGATGTCTCGCGCCGGCGGGCGACCCTGGCACGCCGCCCGGAGACCGGCGAGCGCGAGGGCCCCGCGTCGCTCGCGCACCTCCTCGCGCTTGTATCGGACGATCTCGTCAAGGACACCCACGGCCCGCTCGGCACGCTAGCCCGGATGATGCGTGAACCAGACGCCCACCCTCTCCCCATCCCTCTCCCTCTCCGAGGGCGAGGGAGTCGGTGCGGTTCCCTCGCCCCCGGAGGGGAAGAGGGGCGTGGTGAGGGGGCGCGCCAGATGTGACCACGTTCGCGAATGGGTCCGGCTAGTAGTCGCCGCGGAGGGCCCGGTCCCGGCCCGTCGGCAGGTCAATGCGCGCCATCTGCTCGAGCACGTAGTCGCGAATGGCCCGCGGCGGCGGCAGGTCCCGCACGATGCGCCCGCCCGCCACGAGCGGCTTCAGCAATGCCTCGGCCGGCCGGCCATCGGCCCCGACCGGCGCCGGCTTGTGGGCGGGGAGCAGGATGTTCGTCACCTGGCCGGGCAGGCGCCACATCTGCTTGGCGCCCGACCGCTTGCCGCGCTTGGCCATGGGGCGGCCGGCGATCTCGACGATGTCGAGCGCGAAGGACAGCACGGGGGCGTTGGCGATCGACGTCCCGACGCCATACCCGTCGACGAGCGGGTTGAGGCGGAGGATCTCGTACTCGTCGATGCCGCCGGAGGCGAGGATCTTCACGTGCTCGAAGCCGCGGTAGTCCAGCTCCCAGCGCACCTCCTCGAGGATCCGGTAGAAGTCCCCCCGGCGCGACGAGGGCGTGTCGAGCCGGACAGCGAAGAGATCGCGCCCGAGCGCCTCGGCCACGCGGATGGCCTCGAACTTCTCGTCCTGCAGCGTGTCGAGGAGAGCCACCCGGCGGACCTTGGGCTCCACCACCTCGTGAAAGGCCCGGAGGGCGTCCACGGTGTCGCCGAACATGAGCACCAGGGCGTGAGGGATGGTGCCCGTGGGGTCGGCGTCGATCAGCTCCGCCGACTTGGTGACGGCGACGCCGTCGCAGCCTCCGATGAAGGCGTTGCGCTCGATCATGGGCGCCAGCGCGGGGTGCATGCGCCGCGCCCCGAACGAGACCACCTGGCGATCGCCCGCCGCCCGCTTGCACCGCGCGGCCTTGGTGGCGATACCGGAGGCCTGACAGAGGAAGCCGAGCAGGGCCGTCTCGTACTGGGCCCACTCCACGTACGTCCCCTCGATCACCAGGACCGGCTCATAGGTCGCGAAGATGGTGCCCTCGTCCATCGCCCAGACGTCGACGGGAAGGCCCTCGAGCACACCCGCGGCCTCCTGGATCCCGGCGAGGATGCCAAACGTCCAGTCCGCCTGCGGGAAGCTCTTGAGGCGGATCTCGGCCTTGACGCGATCGTTGATGCCCTTGGCCGTCAGGATCTGGACCGTGCGAGCGAAGTAGACGTCGGACACCTCCCCGGCCCTGATCTCGGCCTCGGAGGCGGTGTGAAAACGCCTGGGATGATTGGTCATTCGGGCATTGGTCCCGGACGGATGGCCGGCCGAGGTGCGCGGATTCTCCCAGAATCGCTCCGATAAGTCAACGTGACGACCGGTCGACGCCCGGTCACAACATCATCCGTGGCAGGCACTTAGCCAGACCTCGCCGCAAATGTGCCTCTCACATCCTGCGCGCCCCGGCCCTCCGGGGGCGCGCGGGCAGCGCCACGCCCCTCCCTGCCCCTCCGCCGGCGAGGGCGCCGCGACTCCCTCGCCCTCTCCGAGGGAAGAGGACCGGGTGAGGGTGGGCACCTGTCCACACATAGCCCCTTGGGCAAGCGGCGAAGAGCGGCTCAGGCGCCACCCGGCCGATGATCGCGCGCCGAGAGCTCGCAGAGGAAGGCGCGGAAGGCGTCGCCGAGGTCCGGCCGGGCCAGCGCGAACTCGACGGTCGCCTTGAGGAAACCCAGCTTGTCCCCGGTGTCGTAGCGCTTGCCCTCGAACTCGAGCGCGAAGATGGGCCGCCGCGCCCGGAGCGTGCGGAGCCCGTTGGTGAGCTGGATCTCCCCGCGAGCATCCGGCGCGGTCTCGGCCAGGATCGGGAAGATGTCCGGTGTGAGCACGTAGCGCCCGATGATGGCGAGGTCCGAGGGGGCGTCGCCGGGGTCGGGCTTTTCCACCAGGTCCAGAATCTCGTGCACGCCGTCCCCGATCGGCCGCGCGGAGATCACGCCATACCGGCCGATCTCCTCGCGCGGCACCCGCATCACGGCGAGCACCGGTCCCCCCCGGGCCTCGTACACCCGGAGGAGCTGACGCATGCATGGCACCTGGGCGACGACGATGTCGTCCCCGAGGAACACGCCAAAGGGGTCCTCACCGACCAGCGATCGCGCGCACAGGATGGCGTGGCCCAGGCCCAGGGCCTCCTTCTGGCGCACGTAGGAGATGTCGGCCAGCTCGGAGATGGCCTTGATCTCGGCGAGCTCCTCGGTCTTGCCGCGGTCCTGCAGGTAGTACTCGAGCTCGAAGGCGGCGTCGAAATGATCCTCGATGGCGCGCTTGTTCCGCCCGGTGATCATGGTGATCTGCGAGAGCCCCGAGGCCACCGCCTCCTCCACCACGTACTGGATGGTTGGCTTGTCGACCAGCGGCAGCATCTCCTTCGGCTGGGCCTTGGTGGCGGGGAGGAAGCGCGTGCCGAGGCCGGCCGCCGGGAATACCGCCTTGCGAACGGGAGGGACGGCAACGGGCATGGCGAGCCTCAGACCGGCGGGGTCTTGACCTGGATCCTGAGTTTCTTCACGCGATACCAGAGGCTCCGCTCGGAGATGCCGAGGGTCTTGGCCGCCCTCGCCTGCACACCGTCGCTCTTGCGCAGGGCCTCGAGGATGGCGCGGCGTTCCCAGTCCTCCAGCGCGTCGTCGAGCGTCCCCGCCACGGTCTCCTGGGGGCCGGCGGGAGCGCCGGCGTCGAGGACGGCCGGGGCCGGCCGCGCCGCCGTCGCCCGCTGGATGGCCGGCGGCAGGTGCTCGAGCAGGATGACGCCGTCCGAGAGCACCATGGCCCCCTCGAGCACGTGCTGGAGCTCGCGGATGTTGCCCGGCCACTGATAGCTCCACAGGCATCGGAGCGCCTCCGTCGATACCATGGCCATCGGCCGCGACAGGCGCTGGGCCGCGCGCTCGAGCAGGTTGGTGATGAGCAAGGGCAGGTCGTCGATCCGCTCCCGCAGGGCCGGCAGGCGGAGGCGGACGCCCTGCAGACGGTAGAACAGGTCGGATCGGAACTTGCCCTCCGCCACCAGGGTGTCGAGGTCCTGATGCGTGGCCGCGATCACCCGCACGTCCACACCCACGGCCCGGACACCGCCCACGCGCTCCACCTCGCGCTCCTGGAGCGCGCGCAGGATCTTGGCCTGCATCGAGAGCGGCATGTCGCCGATCTCGTCCAGCAGCAGCGTCCCCTCCCGCGCGATCTCGAAGCGGCCTGGCTTGGCCCGCACCGCTCCCGTGAACGCCCCGCGCTCGTGGCCGAACAGCTCGGACTCGAGGAGGCCCTCGGGGATGGCCGCGCAGTTGACGGGCACGAACGGCCCATCCCGGCGGATGCTGCTGCGATGGATGGCCCGGGCCAGCACCTCCTTGCCGGTGCCGCTCTCGCCTTCGATCAGGATGGTGACATCGGTCGGAGCCGCACGCTGGGCCATGCCGACCACGCGCTTGAGCGGCTCGCTCCGCCCGATCAGCTCGTCGAAGCCGGTGGCCTGCTCCGCCTGCAGGGCCTTGACCTGTTGCTGCAGGCGCCGGCGCTCGAGAGCGCGGGCCACCACCACCTGGAACTCGGACATCTTGAGGGGCTTGGTGAAGAAGTCGTAGGCGCCGCGCGCGATGGCCTCGGTGGCGATCTCGCGGGTGCCGTGGGCCGTCATCACGATGATGGGGGTGTCGGACGCGAGCTCGCGGCACCGCGGGATGGCGTCGAGCCCATCCATGTCGGGCAGCTTCACGTCGAGCAGGACCAGGTCGTACACGCCGGTGCGGAGCTTGTCCAGCATCGCCCCGGCCGTCGGGGCAATCTCGACGTCGTAGCTCTGGCGCACCAGCGCCTCGCGGAGGACGAACGCCAGATCATCGTCGTCCTCGGCGATCACGATGCGTTCAGCCATCCGCCCTCCCTGTCCTTTCGCGTCGCCGCTCCCGGCGCAGCGGCGCCTGACCGCCCGTCAACCGGCCGCGGGGAGCTCGGCGGCGCTGGGCAGCTCGACCGTGAACGTCGTCTCGCTGCACCCGTCGCTGTCGAGGCGCAGTGTCCCCTGGTGTGCCTCCACGATCTGGCGCGCGATCGCCAGCCCGAGCCCGGTGCCACGCGTCTTCGTGGTGAAGAACGGCTGGAAGATGCGGTCCCCGAGCTCCGACGGGATCCCCACCCCCGTGTTCCGCACGATCACCCGGACGCGACTGCGCGCGGCCCGCCCGATCCGGATCTCCACCAGCCCGTCGGGCGGTGAGGCCTGCACCGCGTTCTGGACCAGATTAGCAAAGACCTCGCTGAGGCGGAACGGATCACCCCAGGCCGGCGGGATTCCGGACGCGTCATCCTCGACCAGCACGCGCAGCCGCTGGTCGGGCGGCAGCATGCTCAGCACGTCGGCGACCAGGTCGGGGATGGACACGGCCTGAGGGCTCTTCGGCTCGGGGTGGCTGAGGGTCAGGAGGTCCTCGACGAGCTTGTCCTGGCGGTCCAGGGCCTGGAGCACCCGGGTGATGTACTCGTGCCGCGCGTCGCCCGCAGGCAGGTCGGCCTCGAGGAGCTCGAGGAGGCCGCGGATGGTCGCCAGGGGGGTGCGGATCTCGTGGGCCACGCGAGCGGCCATTCCGCCCAGGAAGGCGAGCTGATCGGCCTTGCGGATCTGGTCGCGGATCCGCTGCTTGTGGGAGGCGTCGCGGAAGAGCAGCACAAGGGCGGTGCTGTCGCCACGCCAGTCGCGCCGCTGCAGGATCACCTCCAGGAGGGGGGCCCGGCCATCGGCCAGGGTCACGAGAACTTCGCTCATCTCCTGCTGCTGGATGCCCGGGCCGGCCGCCTCCTCGAGCAGCTGGTGCAGCATCCCGTTGCCGCGCGCGATGGGGAACGGCCCCGCCGGCGAGGTCACCGCCACCCCCCGATAGCGCTCCAGCGACAGCCCGAGGATCTCCTCGGCCGTCGCGTTGAAGGAGAACAGCCCGCCGGAGGGCCCGAGCAGCAACACCCCCTGAGGCAGCCGGGCGAGAATATCGCTGTCCCGCACGAAGCGGTCCATCGACAGGGTGAGCCGGCCGACGGCGGCGTCGAGCGCCCCCAGCTCGTCGCTCACCCGCACCCGCCGGCCCTGGCCCTCCTCGGCCGAGGGCGGGCTGATGGCCTCGGCCCTCTCCACGATCCCGCGGATACGGCCGGCGAAGCGCACGCCGACCAGGAGGCCGCCGAGACCGGCCAGGGCCGCCGCGCCCGCCGCGCCACTGAAGAGGACGATCGTGGCCTTCTGGACCTCCTGCGGCGTCAGGCCCACGACGTACGGCCGGGCGAGGTGGAGGAGGAGGAATCCGCTGAGGATGGCGGGCACCCCCATGAGCACGGCAAAGACGAGGTACAGCCGGACGGAAACGCGGTAGCGCGAGACCTGCTGGACCATGTGCGGTCAGACTACCGGGACATCCCTCGAAGGGCCTGACCCAGCCCGAAGATGGGCAAGTACAGGGCGAAGATGATGCCGCCGGCGAGGGCGCCCATGATGACGATCATGATCGGCTCGATCAGGGCGGAGAGGACGGCGACCGTGCTGTCCACCTGCTGCTCGTAGTAGTTGGCGGCCCGGGTGAGCATGGCGGGCAGGGTGCCGCTCTCCTCGCCGGTGGCGACGAGCTGGATGACCATCACCGGGAACTCGCCGGTCTGTCGCAGCGTCTCGGCGATGGTGCCGCCATCCCGCATCCGCCGGGTGGCCCGGGCGAGGGCGGTCTCGATCACGCGGTTGCCGGCCACCCGCGACACGGTCTCCATGGCCTCGATGAGCGGGATCCCCGCGTTGAGCAGCACGGCGAGGGTGCGGCACGTCCGGGTCAGGATCGCCTTGCGCAGGAGGGGTCCGAACAGCGGCACGCGCAGCTTGAGGCCGTCGAAGAGGCGGCGGCCACCCGCGGTCTGCACGAGGAGGTAGCCGAGCACGGCGAGGCCGATCGCGGTCAGGAACACGAGGGCGGTGTAATCGCGCACGGCGGCGCTCACCCCGACCAGGACGCGCGTCGGCGCGGGCAGCGTCACCTTGGCGCGCGCGTACACGCCCTCGAAGACCGGCACCACCTTCACGATCATCGCGAACACGATCAGGAGCGCGACCGACAGGATGACGGCGGGATACGCGATGGCGCTACGCACCTTCCGCCGTAGGGTCATCACCTTCTCGAGGTAGACGGTGAGGGTGTCGAGCACCAGGGGCAGCGAGCCCGACATCTCGCCGGCGCGGACGATGGCCTGGTACAGCGGACTGAAGACGTGGGGATGCTGGCCGAGCGCGTCGGCAAAGGTGGAGCCGGCGGTGACGGCATCGCGGACCTGCTCGATGGCGCTCTTGAAGTTTTTGTTGGCGGCGTCGGCGGCGAGCGCGGTGAGGATGCGGACGAGGTGCAGGCCGCCGGCGAGCATGGCCGAGAGCTGTCCGGTGAAGAGGACGAGGGTGGTGATGTTGATTCCGCTCGACAGCCGCCGGTAGGATTGCTTCGCCGCCTCGGCGAGCGAGCCGATTTCGAGCGCCCCGGCGAACTGGCCGGGCGCGGTCTGGCGGAGGCCGACGACCACCTGCCCGCGCTCGCGGAATCTCAGGATGAGATCGCCCTGGCTCGCCGCCTCCGCGCGGCCCCGGCTCAGGGCGCCGCGCCGATCGGCCACCTCGTATTCGAACACCGGCATGGCGGGCGCTCCTCTACTCCGGCTCGGCGACCACGGCGATCACCTCGTCGAGCGTGGTCTGGCCCTGCACCACGCGCCGGAGGCCGCCCTGCCGCAGCGACAGCATGTCCGACGCCCTCGCATAGCGGTGGATCTGTTCGGCGTCCGCTCCGGCGAGGATCATGCGGCGCACCTCGGCGTTAATGGCGAACACCTCGAAGATCGCCATGCGGCCGGAGTAGCCGATGTTGCGGCACTGCCGGCACCCGCGGCCCCGGTACAGGATCTCGGGCGCGGGCTCGGGGGCGAAGAGGGCGATCTCCTCCGCCGTGGGCCGGTAGGACTCCTTGCAGTGGCCGCAGATCTTCCGGACCAGGCGCTGGGCCGCGGCCACGTTCACGGCGCTCGCCACCAGGAACGGTTCCACCCCGATGTTGATGAGGCGCACCAGCGTGGACACGGCGTCGTTCGTGTGCAGCGTGGACAGCACGAGGTGGCCGGTGAGCGCCGCCCGCACCGCGATCTGGGCCGTCTCGTGGTCGCGGATCTCGCCGACCATGATGATGTCCGGATCCTGCCGGAGGATGGATCGGAGCGCGCGCGCGAAGTCGAAGCCGATCTCGGCCTTGACCTGCACCTGCTGGATCCCGGGCTGCCGGTACTCCACCGGGTCCTCGACCGTCACGATGTTCTTGCGCGGCGACCTGATGGCCTTGATGGCGGTGTGCAGCGTGGTCGACTTGCCGCTCCCGGTGGGGCCGGTCAGGAGCACCATGCCCCAGGGCCGGTGGATGGCGCGGGAGAACGCCCGGAACTGGTCGGGCTCGAATCCGAGGTGCTCCAGCGAGTAGTGCTCGATCACCGCCTCCTTCTCGAGGAGCCGGAGCACCACCTTCTCGCCGTAGATCGTGGGCAGCGTCGAGACGCGGAAGTCGATGTCGCGCCCCTGGATCCGCGAGGCGAAGCTCCCGTCCTGGGGCAGCCGCCGCTCCGCGATGTCGAGCCGCGAGATGATCTTGAGCCGGGAGACCACGGCCAGGTGGAGCGCCTTGGGGATCTCGAGCAGGTCGAAGAGCAGCCCGTCCACCCGGTACCGCACGCGGGTGCGCTCGACCTGGGGCTCCACGTGGATGTCGGAGGCGGTGTCGCTGGCGGCGCGCCCGAGCAGGTAGTTCACCACCTTGACCACGGGTGGGTCGTCGGCCTGGGTGCGGAGCTGCCGGAGGTCGACGAACTCCTCGGTGGCGGCGAGCCCGAGGCCGAGGGCAACCTCGTGCCGGAGCGCCTCGTCGATGCCCGCGGTCGAGACCATCCGCCGGTAGCTCTGGTCGATGGCCTCGCGGATCGACTGCGCGGGGCCGATGCGAAAGTCCACATCGAGGCCGCTCGCCCGCCGCAGGTCGTCGAGGGCGACGACGTTGAGCGGGTCGGCGGTGGCCACGATGAGCTTGCGCCCATGCCGCTCCGCGGCAATGACCCCGTACTGCCGGGCCACCTCCTCGGGGACCAGCTTGACCAC
>DATKEI010000268.1:0-7407 GCA_035544455.1 Binatia bacterium
GGCGAGCGGGCCACCGCCGCGCCTCGCCGCGGCGGTGGCCCGCCCCTTGACAGCCCGCGGCGGCTCGGGTAACCCTTCGACGGCGGATCGCACGATGATCGCGTACTTCTCCATGGAGTTCGGCCTGCACGAGGAGTTCCCGACCTACTCCGGAGGTCTCGGCGTCCTCGCCGGCGACTTCATGAAGTCGGCCGGGGACCTCGGGCTCCCCGTGGTCGGCATTGGCCTCCGCTGGGCGCAGGGCTACACCATCCAGCGAATCGGGGCCGACGGCTATCCCGCTGACGAGTGGCGCGACCACCACCCGGACTTCCTGCAGGACACCGGTGTCCGCGTCCGCGTCCGGGTGGCCGCCCGCGAGGTGGAGTGCCGGGTGTGGCGCGTGGGCCGGTACGCGATCGCCCCCCTGTACCTGCTCGAGCCCACCGACGCGCGCGACCGCTGGATCACCCGCCGTCTCTACGACACGCGGCCCGACTGTCGCATCGCCCAGGAGATGCTGCTCGGCATCGGCGGGGCGCGGGCGCTGGCCGCGCTCCACCTGCCCATCGCCCTCTACCACTTCAACGAGGGCCACGCCGTCTTCGCCGGGCTCGAGCTGATCGCCGATCGCATGGAGGCCGGGGTCGCCTTCCACGAGGCCTGGCGCGCCGCCCGCGAGCGTATCGTGTTCACGACCCACACCCCCGTGCCTGCCGGGAACGAGGTGCACGCCACCGCCGACCTCATCCGCCTCGGCGCCTCCTGCGACCTGGTGGCCGCCGAGCTGCGCGAGATCGGGGGCGATCCGTTCAACATGACGGTGGCCGGCCTCCGGCTCGCCCACCGGGCCAACGCCGTATCCCGGCTTCACGCGCACACCGCCCGCGCCATGTGGGCCCACGTGCCGGACGCGGCGCCGATCATCGCCATCACCAACGGTGTTCACGTGGGCACCTGGCAGGACCCCCGCATTCCGGCCGCCCTCGAGAGCGACGAGGCGTTGCGCGCGGTGCGGGCGGCCGCCAGGCGGGAACTGGTCGCCGAGGTGTACGCGCGCGCCGGCGTTCGCCTCCGACCCGAGGTGCTCACCATCGGCTTCGCCCGGCGGGCCGCCACCTACAAGCGCCCCGCCCTGGTCCTGCGCGATCCGGACCGACTGGCAAGGCTGCTCGAGGGACGCCGGCTGCAGCTCATCTTCGCGGGCAAGGCGCACCCCGCCGACAGCGAGGGCAAGAGCACCATCGCCCACCTGGTGAAGACGATCCGCCGCTGGCCCGACTCGGTCGTGTTCCTGGACAACTACGACATGGCTCTGGGACGGACGCTCACACGGGGCTGCGACGTCTGGCTCAACACGCCACGGCGGCCCCTGGAGGCGAGCGGAACCTCCGGCATGAAGGCCGCCATGAATGGCGTGCTCAACCTCTCGATCCTGGACGGCTGGTGGCCGGAGGGGTGCGAGCACGGCCTCACCGGGTGGGCCATCGGGGACGGCACGGACGGGCACGATCAGGATGCCCGCGATCTCCGGGCCCTCTACGACGTGCTGGAGGGGGAGGTTCTGCCTCTCCATGCCAACCGTGTGAAATGGACGCGCATGATGCGCGCCTCCATCGAGATGGCCACGACCCGCTTCTCATCGGACCGCATGGTGCGCGACTACTTCGCCCAGCTCTACACGGCGGCCCCCGCCGCCGCCCATCGCTCCGCCGTCGCGGTCTAGCCGCCTCCGCGCGCCGGGAAAGGGCCGCCGTCACGCCGCCGGCGCGTCCAGCCGGGCCGCCGGGCGCGACAAGATCGCCAGCGCCGTGCCGACGGCACTGACGACGGCGGCCCCCGAGAAGGCGAGGGCAAACGCCCCGCCGAAACCCCACCCCGGCTCCGCCCAGGTGAACAGCAGCGCGGCCCCCTGCACGCCGGTCACCACCCCGAGCGTCCTGCTCATGAAGGCGAGCCCGCCGGCGGCTCCGTGCGCCGATGGCGGGAACTCGGCCATGGCCTGGGCGAGGTTCGGCACCTGGAAGACGCCGAGCCCCAGGCCCACCAGGGCGAGCCCGGCGGCCACCTCCGGCCATGGCGTGTCCGCCGTGAACCGGCTGACGACGGCGAGGCCCAGGGTCTCGACCGCGAGCCCGGCCGCGACTGGCCAGCCCGGGCCCCAGCGGTCGGTGACCCAGCCGGCCACGGGCGCGGCGGCCGCCGCGGCGATCGGCGTCAGCATGAACAGCAGCCCGCCGGCGCCGGCGGCCAGGCCGAGGACGCCCACCAGGTAGAAGGGCACGAGCAACCACACCGCGAACTGCGCGTAGTTGGCGAGGAACGCGAGCATCAGCGGCTGCACGACCCGCCAGCGCGCGGCCTCGGACACGCGAAACCTCCGGCCCGCTGACCCGAGGGCCCGGGGCGCGGGCAGACCGCGGGCCAGGCGCGCCGCGGCGAGGGCGCCCAGGAGCGCGGCCACGGGCGCCCGGAAGAGGAACACCGCTCGCCAGCCGAAGCGCTCGACGAGCAGGCCGCCGAGGGGAGGGCCGACGGCGAGCCCGAGGGCCAGACCGAGCGACATGATCCCGAGGGCGCGCCCGCGGCGCTCGCGGGGGGTGGACAGGGTGACCACCGCGGGTGCGGTTCCGTAGATGCAGCCCCCGCTCACGCCCTGGAGCACGCGCAGGGCGAGCAAGCCCGCGAACGAGGGAGCAAACACGTAGGCGGCGAAGCACACCGCCGACAGCCACGCCCCCGCCGTGAAGACGCGCGCCGGGCCCACGCGGTCGGCGACGAGCCCGGCCGCGAACGATGTCAGCGCGTAGGTGAGCACGTAGCAGATGATCACCCACCGGATCGAGCCGGGGCCGCGGCCGAAGGCGGCGGCCATGTCCGGGAAGGCGATGTTCACGGTCGAGTCAAGCGAGACGGTGAAGGCGCCGAGCGCCGCGATGAGGAGAGGCACCGCTCAGCGGATCGACGTGTCGAGAAAATCGCGGAGGGCGGCGCGGGTCGAGGGGAACGCCAGCTCGTCCCAGGGGATCTCGCCCGGCCTCATCCACTCCACACGGTCATTCTCGTGGCAGAGGCGGATGGTGCCCCCCGTGACGAGCGCGCGGTACACGACGACCACCACCGGGGAGTCCGGATAGGAGTAGACGCCGAGGAGGCCTTGCAGGTCGACGTCCAGCCCCGTCTCCTCCCACGTCTCGCGAATGGCGCCGGCCGGGACGGGCTCGCCCCAGTCGACATAGCCGCCCGGATACGTCCACTTGCCGTAGGCGGGATGGATCGAGCGCCGGGTGAGGAGAAGGCGGCCCTCGTCCATGACGATGGTCCCCGCGACCACCTTGCGGTCCAGGTAGAAGACGAAGCGGCAGGCGCCGCACACGAGCTCGGCCTTGCCGTCCGGCGGCTGCGGCCGCCGGACGAGGCCGCCGCCGCACAGGGGGCAGAACCTCACCGTGTCCGGCGTGAGGTGGCGGGGCGGCTCGGGCACGGGCGGAGTGTAGCACGCGGGCGCTCCCCGCTTGCGCGGCGGCGCGAATCAGAATATCCTTCCGTCCCACTGCACGCTGAGCCGACGCCGAGATGAACTGGGTCACGAACGGTCAGGGCTGGAGCGAGGTGTTCACGCCCGCGGGCCCGCCCCGCCCTCACTACGAGCCCCTGATCACCATCCTCGAGTCGTTCACTCGCCTCGACGTCGACCGCCGCGAGCGGTTGCAGACCCTCTCGCTCATCAGCCAGGGCATCACCTTCACGGTGTACGGCGAGAAGGAGGGCGTCGAGCGCATCTTCCCGTTCGACTTCGTGCCCCGCATCATCCCGGCCGCGGAGTGGACCACCATCCAGGACGGGCTCATCCAGCGGATCACCGCCCTCAACCTGTTCCTGCTCGACATCTACCAGGCGCAGCACTGCCTGCGCGACGGGATCATCCCCGCCGAGCTCGTGTTCTCGCGCAGGGAGTTCAAGCGCGAGCTCCTCGGCATCGTGCCTCCGCGCAAGATCTTCACCCACGTCGTCGGAACCGACATCATCCGGGACGATGCCGGCGCGTACCTCGTGCTCGAGGACAACTGCCGCGTGCCGAGCGGCGTGTCCTACGTGCTCGAGAACCGGAACCTCCTGCACCGGGTCTTCCCGGAGTTCTTCGCCGCGTACCCGGTGCAGCCGGTTAAGGACTATCCCACCCTGCTGCTCGAGACGATCAGCTTCGTGGCTCCCCGCACCAGCCGGAGCCCGGTGGCGGTGATCCTCACCCCTGGGCTGCACAACTCGGCGTACTTCGAGCACTCGTTCCTCGCCCGCGAGATGGGGGTCTTCCTCGTCGAGGGCAGCGACCTCATCGTCGAGGACAACCACGTCTTCATGCGCACCACCCAGGGCCGCCAGCGAGTGGACGTCATCTACCGGCGCGTCGACGACGACTTCCTCGACCCCCTCACCTTCCGCCGCGACAGCCTGCTCGGCGTGCCCGGTCTGATCAACGCCTACCGCGAGGGCAACGTGGCCCTGGCCAACGCCCCCGGCGCGGGAGTGGCCGACGACAAGGCCGTCTACGCCTTCATGCCGAAGCTCATCACGTACTATCTCGACCAGGATCCCCTGCTGCCCCAGGTGCCGACATACGTGGGCTTCCGCCCCGACGACTTCCGGTACATGATCGACCACCTCGACCAGCTCGTGGTCAAGGCCACCGGTGAGTCCGGCGGCTACAACATGCTGATGGGCCCCTTCGCCACCCGGGCGGAGATCGAGCGCTATCGCGCGCAGATGCTGCGCCGGCCCGGCAACTTCATCGGCCAGCCCCTCGTGCACCTCTCCTCCCACCCCACGTACCAGGGCGGCAACTTCGAGCCGCGCCGCATCGACCTGCGCCCCTTCATCCTGTACGGAGACCGGATCCGCGTGCTCCCGGGCGGCCTGACCCGCGTGGCCCTGCGACCCGGGTCGTACGTGGTGAACTCCTCCCAGGGCGGCGGAAGCAAGGACACCTGGGTCCTCGCCCCGCGCGAGCCCTGACATGGAGCGGCGGTCGCTCCCCCCCGACTCCAGCCCATGCCCCGCACCCGGATCGCCGCCGCGGCCAACCGGTGGGGGGGTGTCGGGGGTGGAGCGGCGGTCGCTCCCCCCCGACTCCCAATAAATGCTCTCTCGGGTCGCCGACGCGCTCTACTGGATGGGGCGATACCTCGAGCGCGCCGAGAACCTGACCCGACTCCTGCTCGTCACCGAGGACAGCTCCACGGAGGTCCTGGGCCTGGATGAGGAGCTCGCCCTCGCCGAGTGGCACGACCTCCTGCGCATCTTCCCCGGGCCCGAGATCCGCCGCGATCCCGACCGCCCGCCCCCCTTCTTCGCTTTCGCGTACCTGGACGGCCTGTCGTTCGATCCGCGCCACCCCTACTCGATTCAGTTCTCGCTCAAGAAGGCCCGCGAGAACGCGCGCGCCGTCCGCGAGGCCCTCACCGTCGAGGTCTTCGTGTCGCTGAACGACACGTGGCGCGACCTCGAGGTCTACACGCGCCGGGGCTCGCTCGACGCCCCCATGTTCCGGGATGCCCTGTCCCAGATTCACCGGGGCATCCTGTCGACGGTGGGGGCCATCGAGCACACGCTGACGCGCGACCAGGGCTGGCTGTTCCTCAAGATGGGCGAGTCGCTCGAGCGGGTGCTCCGCACGGCCACCGTGCTCCGCGCCAAGCTTCCCGCGCTCCTCGCCCCGCAGCCGGCCATCGACGTGCCTCTGTTCTACAGCCGCTGGCGAGCCCTCCTGCGCGGCCTCTCGTCGCTGGAGAACTACCGCCACGCCTGCGGGGCCCGCATGGAGCCCGCCGACGTCCTCAGCTTCCTTCTCTTCGACCCGCACGCCCCGCGCTCCGTCCACTACGGCACCGCCGCGGTGAAGGGGTATCTGGACCGCCTCGCCGAGGGAGACGGCCGCACCTCGGCCGGGCGCATCATCGGCCGGCTGCATGCCGACCTCGCCTACCGGGACGAGACGGCGGCACGCCGGGGCGACGACGGGCCCTTCCTCGACCACGTGGTGGCCGAGCTGGCCCGCACCCACGACGCCCTGTCCGCCCACTTCTTCGAGGGGTAACCGGATGCTCCTGGAGGTCGCCCACCACCTGTCGTTCGCCTATGACGCCTACGTGCGCGAGTCGTTCCTCGAGCTGCGCATGCAACCCAAGACCGGCGCCCACCAGACCCTGCGCTCCTTCGTCCTCGCGGTGGGACCGCCCACCAAGCTGTTCCGCTACCGGGACTGGCTCGACAACACCGTGCACCACTTCACCGTGGCCAGCTTCCACGACCGCATCGCCGTGGTGAGCCGGTCGCTCATCACCACTCACCCCTCGGCCCCGGTCGCGGCCCAGATCACCGACAGGGTGCCCCTCGCCGACACCCCCTGGCAGGTGCACGACTTCCTGCAGCTCGACGGACCGGTGGCGGAGAGCGAGGCGCTGCGCGCGTTCGCCGACGGGATCGCGGTCTCCCCGGACGCTCCCCTCGGGGAGCAGGTGCTGGCCGCGGACGCGGCCATCAAGAGCGGCTTCGCCTACCGCAAGGCCGTGACCCGCTACGACTCCACCACCGACGACTTTCTTCGCCTCCGCGCCGGGGTCTGCCAGGACTTCACCCACCTCATGCTCGGGCTCCTGCGCCGGCGCGGCATCCCGTGCCGGTACGTGAGCGGATACCTGCACATCGAGCGGACGGAGCCCGCCCAGAGCCACGCGTGGATCGAGTTCTTCTCGCCCACGGCGGGATGGGTTCCCTTCGACCCGACGCACCACCGCGCGGTGGACGAGCGCTACGTGGTCGTCGGCCACGGCCGCCACTACGACGACGTCGCGCCCAACAAGGGCATCTTCCGCGGCAACGCACGAGAGCACCTGCGCGCCGAGGTCCACACGCGTGTCTCCACCGAGCAGCCCGTCTCCACCCTGCACGAGGAAATGGAGCCCATCGACCTGCCCGTCTTCCAGGAGATGCCCGAGCGCACGCACGACTGGGTGAGCGCGGTGGCCGATGAGGCGGTGTCCCAGCAGCAGCAACAGCAGCAGCAATGAGCGAGGGCCTCATGCGCATCGACCGCCGCCGACTCGAGGACAGCATGGACCGCCTCGGCCATATCGGGGCCACGGCCAACGGAGGCCTCACCAGGGTCGCCCTCACCGACGAGGACCGGTGGGGGCGCGACCTCCTCGTCGGCTGGATGCGCGAGGCGGGTCTGGCTGTCTCCGTCGACCGCATGGGGAACATCTTCGGCGTGCGCCCCGGCGTCGAGGACGGCCCCCCGGTCCTCCTGGGCTCCCACGCCGATTCCGTGCCGACGGGCGGCCGCTACGACGGCCAGCTCGGCGTGCTGTGCGCGCTCGAGGCCATCCGCGCCATGAACGACCACGCGGTGCGCACCCGTCACCCCGTGGG
>DATKEI010000269.1:0-8907 GCA_035544455.1 Binatia bacterium
TGCGGCGCCTGGAGCCAGCGCAGGCGGCGGGCCGCGGCCAGGACATCGGGGGGCAGGGTCCCGAAGGCGGCCTCGGCGTCGGCGATGTCGCGCGCCGCCTCGTCCCGGGTGGCGGGCTGGAGCACGCGGACGCCGATTGCCGTGTCGGCGCTGACGCGGGCCGCCCAGCTCCGCGTCACCGCGGTGTGCGGCGGCAGCATCACCAGGGTGAAGGCTGGTGCCGTCATCCCCGCACCGGCTCGACCGCGGTGCCGGGGGGAAGGACCCTGGTCGCTCCGGATGCGATCCGCATGGCGGCGGCGCGCATGCCGGTGATGGCGTTGCCGCCGATGGACTCCCCGTGGGTGGGCATGATCTCGAAGGCCTCCTCCCGCGCGCGCTCGCACCGCCCTCGCAGCCCGGCGGCCCCGTCGATTCCCTACACGACCACACGGTCGGCGGAAGGTCAACAACCCCCGGGCGCGGTCACCATCGAACCTCGCCGCGCGACGCTCGCGTGCAGATGCGAGCCGACCTCGGCCTCGATCACGCCGATCCCGGGATGGACGCCCCCATCGGGTCCACGGGGGGGCGCTCCCGGGCAGCGCGCGGCGAGGCTCGGAGATGGCTCACGTATACTACGCGCGTTGCCGCGGAGCCCCGAGCGCCGATGACCCGACCCTTCGAGAAGGCCGCCCTCGCCGATGCCGTGGGACGGCTGCGCCCGGGCATGAAGGTGCTGACGGCTCCCGGCTGCGGTGAGCCCTCCGCCCTCGTCGCGGAGATCATGCGGCAGGCCGATCGCCTGGCACCCCTGACCCTCATGAGCGGGCTGCGGCTCGACGGGTATCCCTTCGCCGCGCCCGCCTATGCCGGCAAGCTCCGCTTCGTCAGCTGGCACATGTCGCCGCGCCTCCACGAGGCCGAGGCCCGGGGCGACGCCGAGTACGTGCCCGCCCGCTACTTCGATGCCGTGCGCATCTTCGCCGCCGGGGGACCCTGGGCGCCCGATGCGGTGCTGCTGCACGTCGCGCCGCCCGACCGGGCCGGCTACCTCTCGCTGGGCGTCTCCGTGTATCCGCTTCCGGCGGCGCGGCGGGCCCCGCTGGTCATCGCCCAGGTGAACGCGCGCATGCCCAGGACGCTCGGCCAGGCCTTCCTGCACCGGTCGCAGGTGGACTGTTGGGTCGAGGTGGACGAGGCCGTCCGCGAGTCGCCGCCGGCGCCGATCGGGCCGGAGGAGCGGCTGATCGCGGGGCACGTGGCCGACCTCGTGCCGGACGGCGCCACCGTCCAGGCCGGCGTCGGATCGATCCCCCAGGCCGTCATGGAGGCGCTCGTGCCGCGGCGCGACCTCGCCGTGCACTCGCTGCTCGTCGATCACATGCTGCCGCTGATCGAGGCGGGGGTGATCACCAACGCGCGCAAGCCCGTGCACCGCGGGCGCATGGCCATCGGCGAGATCATGGGGACGGCGCGGCTGTTCGCCTTCTGCCACGAGAACCGCGTCGTCGCCATGGAGCCGTCCGACGTGCTCCACGACCCCCACCTCGTGGCCATGCTGCCCGACTTCGTCTCGATCAACTCCGCCCTCGAGGTGGACCTCAGCGGCCAGGTGAACGCCGAGGCCATCGGCGGGCGCCAGTGGAGCGGGATCGGCGGGCAGTTCGACTTCGTCCTCGGCGCCTCGCGCTCCCCCGGGGGCCGATCCATCATCGCGTTGCCCTCGACGGGCCGGAGCGGGACGATCTCGCGGATCGTGCGGGCGCTCGGGCCGGGGACGCCGGTGACGACGCCGCGCTACCTGACGGACTGCGTGGTGACAGAGCACGGCGTGGCCGAGCTGCGTGGAAAGAGCAACGCCGGGAGGGCCCGGGAGCTGATCCGGATCGCCCACCCGGCGTTCCGGGAGGATCTGGCGCGTGACCCCGCTACGACGTGAGGGCGTCGATCTGCGCGAAGATCTCCTCGTCGCTGGGGAAGCGGAAGGTGTCCTGGTTGCTATAGACCCGCTTGCCGTCGATGTCCACGAAGAAGACGCCGCCCATGCTCTCCCTGAGGTCGGCGGAGATCCCGTACTTGCTCTTGATGGCGGCCTGCAAACTGGAGGCCTGGGGGAGGTAGTTTCACTCGCCGCAGTACGTGATCCGGATGTCCATCCGATCCTCCTTTGTGGGAACCGAAGACGTCGCCGTGCGATCCGAAGACGCCGCTCATCGTCGCCCGAACGTCGACGATAACGCAATGGTAAGGGGGGTTCCGGGAACTGTCAAACCGCGGCCAGGACCCGCCGCGCCGCGGGAGGAGCGCGCATGGCTGCCCCCGTCCTGATCGACACCGACCCGGGCATCGACGATGCCCTCGCCCTGATCCTGGCCCTGGGCTCGCCCGAGATCGCGGTCGAGGCCATCACCACGGTGGCCGGCAACGTCCCCGTGGACCTCGGGACCACCAACGTCTTCCGCATCCTGGACGTGGTGGCTCCCCCCCGGCGGCCCCGGGTGGCCCGCGGCGCGGCGGCGCCGCTGGGCCGGGATCTCATGCACGCCGCTCACGTGCACGGCGACGACGGCCTCGGCGGCGTCGACGGGCTCGCCGAGGCGGACGGGAGCCCGCGCTACCCGGCGCCGGCGATGGCGCTCGAGGCCGGGGACGGCGCGGCGCTCATCCTGGACACGGCCGCGCGATTCCCGGGCCGGCTGGTGGTGATCGCCCTCGGCCCGCTGACCAACCTTGCCCGCGCCGTCCAGCGCGATCCGGCACGGCTCGCCGAGATCGCCTCCGTGGTGGTCATGGGCGGCGCGATCGCGGTGCCCGGCAACGTGACGCCCGCCGCCGAGTTCAACATGTACGTCGACCCCGAGGCCGCCGCCGTCGTGTTCCGGGCCGGGCTGCCGCTCCGCCTCGTGCCCCTCGACGTGACCCGTCAGGTGGTGCTGCGGCGGGGCGATCTCGATCGGTGCCTCGCCGCCGGGCCCGCGCGAATCGCCCGCTTCGTCCGCGACTTCACCGCCCACGGCTTCGCCTTCGGCGCTGCGGACGGCGACGCGGGCATCGCGCTCCACGACCCGCTGGCGGTCGCCGCCGCGGTGGATCCGGGCGCCCTCGGGTTCGACGCGCTCCACGTCGAGGTCGAGCACGAGGGGCGCGTGACCCGCGGCCTGACCGTGGCGGACCTGCGCCCCCCGGCCCCGCACCGGCCGGTCGTGCCAAACTGCGAGGTCGCCATGCGCGTGGACGCGCCGCGCTTCCTCCGCCTGTTCCTGGAGCGCCTGTGCCCCGCGTCTGCTTCCCGGCCTTCTCGGTGACCCCGGTCGACACCACCGCGGCGGGGGATGCCTTCACGGGCGCCCTCGCGGTGGGCCTCGCCGCCGGCGGCACGCTCGACCAGGCGATCCCCCTCGCCGGCGCCGCCGCCGCGCTCGCGTGCACGAGGCGCGGGGCACAGCAATCGCTGCCCGAGCGCGTGGAGGTCGAGCGATTCCTCCGCTCCCTTCGCGCGCGATGATCGTCTTCCCGGCGACCGGAGCCAGGCGCCGAGAGCCGCCGGGATCGGCGCCGGGGCGCGCCGCGCGCGCTCCCGGGATCGAGCCATGACTGCCCCGGATCACTTCTGGCTGGTCGCCGGCGTCCTGATGGGAGGCGAGTGGCCAGTGCGCCATCTCGCGTGGCTCGAGGGCCAGGGCATCTCCGTCATCGTCAATCTCACCCCGGTGCCGTACCGGGACGACCGCTTCCGCGTGTACGAGGTCCCGATCGCCGACTTCCGGGCTCCCGCGCCCGGCCAGATCGTGGACTTCTGCCGGCTCGTGGACCGCGAGCTGGCCCGGCCCAGCCGCATCTACGTGCACTGTGTGGCCGGGTGCGGTCGCACCGGCACCATGTTCGCGTGCTATCTCGCGTACCGGGAGCACCTCGAGGCGGGCGAGGCCGTCCGCCGGGTGCGCGCCCTCCGGCCGTGCGCCATCGAGGGCGACGCGCAGGAGGACGCCATCGTTCACTGGGGCGAGACCCTGCGGGAGGCGGGCTACCGGCTGGATCGCCTCGCGGGCTGACGCCCGGCCGGCGCCGATGGTGACCCGGGCCCTCCTCGCGGGACGCGCCCGCAACGCGGGAGCGTCGCCCGTTTGGTCGCGGAGCCGGATGGCGGGCGCGCCGCGGACGTCCGGTGTCAGTCCCGGGCGCGCCCGGCCAGGATGTTGACCACGGCCTGCCGGCCTTCGCGGACGGCAGCGAGGGCGCGCCGGAGGGCGCCGCTCACCTCGGCCGGCGTCTCCACGCGCTCTCCGTACCCGTCGAACGCGCGGACGATCTCCTCGTAGCGCGGGGCGGGGGTGAGCGCGGTCAGCGGAAAGCGCCCGCTGGAGCGCGCCCACCCGTCGGGATGGACGGCGACGGTGCTCTGCCGCACCGCTTCCCACTGCTGGTTGTTGAAGATCACCGTGAGGATGGGCAGGGCCTGCTGGTTGGCCACGAGGTGACAGGCGGCGGGCTCGTTGAACAGGTAGGAACCGTCGCCGAGAGTCGCGATCACCGTGCGGTCGGGGGCGCCGAGCTTCAGGCCGAGGGCCGTGGGCAGTCCCCAGCCGAGGCCGCTGGAGTGCGGTTGGCCGAAGAAGCTCCCGGGGCGATCGAAGGCCAGGAAGCGCCGGTCGACGGGGTACTCGTTCACGACCACGGTCGTGGGGTCGAGCAGCTCCTGCAGGCACCGCATGACCCATGCGAAGCCGGGCCGGGGCCAGGCGGCCTGGGCCTCGGCCTCGGCCCGCCAGGCGGCCCGGCGGCTCCGGTGCGCTTCCTCGAAATACGCGCGCCGCCGGGCGACCGCGCCGGGATCGGCCATGCTGCGCACCGCGTCCGCGAGAAGGGCGAGGGCCACGGCGGGATGGGCGGGAATGGACAGGTCGGCCGGGAAGCTCCGCATGGGGTAGCGGGAGAACGCGGGATCCACCCCGAGATGGGCGATCGTCGTCCCGGCGGGAGGCGTGCGGAGCGAGGGGTACCACGGCACATCCGCGTCCACCACGAGGATGGCGTCGGCGGAGTCGAGCGCGGGGTCGGTTCCCGACGGCTGGGTGAAGCCCACGTGAAGGGGATGCCCCTGCGGGAAATTCACGTGGGTCGGATCCACCTCCACCACGCCGATGCCCCCGGCCTCGGCCAGCGCCACCAGCGCGGGCACCGCGGCCGGGTCGCGCCCCGCGCCGGACACGAGGACGAGGGGCCGCTCGGCCACGGCCAGGAGCTGCGCGAGCTCCGCGATGCGCGCGGGGTCGGGATAGCGCCGGGCCGGTGCCGCGCGGCGCGGGGGCGAGGTGATGTCGAGCGATGGGAGGGGCGCGGCGAGGACCTCGCGCGGCAGGGTGAGATAGACCGGACCCCGAGGCTCGCCGAGCATGATCTCGAAGGCGCGGTCCACCACCGCCTCGAGCTGGACCGGCGTCCGCAGCTCGTAGTCCCACTTCACGTACTCGCGCACCATGGCCGCCTGGTCGTAGCTCTCCTGGGCCCAGTGGATGTAGAGGTCGCGGGCCCCGGGCGGGCCGGCCTCGGTGATGGGCGTGCGGCCCGCGGTGACGAGGACGGGCACCTGCGATCGCGCCGCGCTGATGATGCCGCACGCGGCGTTGGCGGTGCCCACGGTGACGTGCACCATCACCGCCTGCGGCCTCCCCGTGGCGAGCCAGGCGCCGTGGGCCATTCCCATGGCCACGGACTCGTGCGGCGCCACGATGGGCCGCGGCACGCGCTTGCCCTCGGCCTCGCGCCGGGCGAAGGCGTCGACCAGGCTCGCGAAGTCGGTGCCCGCGTTGCCGAGAAAGAAGTCAACGCCCCGGTCCTCGAGCAGCTCGAGGTATGCCTGGGCCACGGTGTCGACCTTGAGCGTCTTCATGCTGGCTCCTCCGGTGGTGCTCGTCATTCAACCGGCGGGCGCGCGCACACCTGGGCGGCCACGCACGTCTGCCCTCGTCACGGGCCTCTGAAGCGCAACAGCTGGCGTCGGGAGGCGCCCCAGCGTATCAGAACCCTGCCGGCGGTCGGCGGGTGGCAGCGCGCGGCCCGCCCGAGCAAGCGGTCAGAGGGTGGTTCGGCTGCGGAAGGCCGCGATGCGGCGCAGAGCCGCCCGCACCGCCGACGGGGCAAGCCGGCCGTCGGCGAGGGCGCGCCGGATCTCGGCGACGACGCGCTCCGCGGCCCGCCCTTCGTCCTTCGGCGTGTTGCCGGAGACGAGCAGCACGTCGGCGCCGGCCCGGAGCGCGAGCACCGCAGCCTCCTCGACCCCGTAGCGCTGGGTGATCGCACCCATCAGGAGATCGTCGGACACCACGAGGCCGGTGTACCCGAGCGTGCCGCGCAGGAGCCCGGTGATGGTGGCCCGCGACAGGGACGCGGGCAGCCGCGGGTCGAGGTGGCGGTTGTACACGTGCCCGGGCATGACGCTGTCGGCGAGCCCCTCGCGGATGAGCGCGCGGTAGGGCTGGAGCTCGGCCGCCAGCTCGGCGGAGTCCGAGATGTCCGTGAACCCGTGATGGGAATCGACCCGGCTCGAGCCATGCCCGGGAAAGTGCTTGAGGCTCGTGAGCACGCCGGCCGCGTGCATGCCGCGCACGAACGCGCGCGCGTGGGCGGTGACGCGCTCGGGGTCCGCCGAGAACGTACGCATGAGGGCGACCACGGCGGGATTGCCGGGATTGACGGCGATGTCCACGACCGGCGCCAGGTTCCAGTTGATCCCGGCCGCTCTCATGACCGTGCCGAGGCGGCGCGCCTCGAGCTCGGTGAGGGCGAGATCGCCGGCGTCGCCGAGCTCCTGGGCCGACGGCGTGGCCAGAAAGCCCGCGCGCTCGGACAGGCGCATGACGCGTCCGCCCTCGTTGTCGGCGGCGACGAGCAGGGGCCGTCCCGCGCACCGTCGGGCCAGCGCCTGCATGTCGCCGGTGAAGCGAGCGAGCTGCTCCGCGCTCAGGATGTTGCGGGGTGCGCCGGTGGCCACGCTGCGCTCGAACAGGATCACACCCCCGGCCCTGACGTCGCAGATGAGGGCCCTCGCCTCCGCGTTGCCCTCGAGGTCGGTGCCGGGCACACCCACGAGGAGGAGGTCGCCGAGCGGGAGCGGGGAGGCCGGCGCTCCTCGGTGAGGCGCGGCGGCCGCCGTCCCGGCGAGGAGGCTCGCGGCGAGGGCGAGCGCGGTCAGCACCGTTGCTGTCGCGCGGCCCGCGCCGCTTCCACGATCCGTCGCGCCCGTCCGGGGTCCACCGCGTTCTCGAGGCGTCCATCGCGCTTGACCCACGTCCCCACGATGAGGGCGTCGGCCACGGCCAGCAAGGGGGCCACGGTGTCCGGGGTGACCCCGCTCCCGACGAGGATGGGCACGCCCGGAACCGCGGCGCTCACGCGCTCGATGTCGGCGATCGCGGTGGGCTGGCCGGTGGCGGGGCCGGACACCACGAGGGCGTCGGCCAGCCCCCGGGAGACGCAGTCCCGCGCCTCGAGCTCGAGCGGGACGGGGGCGAGGGGCAGCCCGTGCTTGGCCTGGACGTCGGCGAGGATCTTCACGTCCACGCCCAGCGCGCGCCGGTACCGGAGCGTCTCGTGCGCCCGGGCCTGGATGATGCCCTGGTCGGTGACGACGGCGCCCACGTGCACGTTGACGCGCACGAAGGCGGCGCCGGTCGCCGCCGCCACCGCGAGCGCGGAAAGGGCGTCGCTCTTGAGGACGTTGACGCCGACGGGCAGCGCGACGGCGCGCCGCACCTCCGCCACGGCGACGGCCATGGCGGCGACGCTGGCGGTGTCGACGCGGTCCGGCGTGAACGGGACGTCCCCGTGGTTCTCGACGAGAAGCGCGTCGGCCCCGGCCGCGGCCCACGCGGCGGCGTCGTCGATGGCGGCGCGGACGACACCGGCCATGCTCCCGGCCCAGCGCGGGCTACCGGGCAAGGCGTGCAGGTGCACCATGCCGATGACGGGGCCAGGGACGGTGGGCGTCGGGGCGCTCATGACAACCGGGGCCGTTCTGCGGTCACGGCCGCAGCGGCGTGGACGACCGCGGTCATGCTGCCCGGCGCACGGGGGGCGGCCGGGTCGGCGTGAAGGTCCCCCATGCCGGCAGGGCGGGACTGGCCGATATCGGGCCGTTCATCAGGACCGCGCCGCGGGGGGTGTGGCATCGAGAAGGCGTGCGCGATGCGCGATGTGCGAGCACCCGGGCGCGACGCTGGGCGCTCGCGCCCGATGCTCATGGCGGCATGATAGCACGTGCCGCATCGTGCCCCGGTCATGGTCCCCAGCGACGGCGCCGGGGCGGGCCGCATCTTCCACGGCTGAGCGGGGGGGGGTACGGCTCCCCCATCGCCACCGCCTGCGCGCCGCTCCTGCTGGCCGGGCCCGGAGCGCCACCATCGATCGATGCGACCCGGCGGCCGGCCGGCGCGCGGTTGCCGTGCGTCCCGCCACCCACCCGGCGGCGGTGTCTCCGCGGGACGAAGAGAGTTGACCGCCCGCACCTGAGTTACCTTGACCGTGTAGACGGTCCGTCCACCGGACGGCCGGTCTGCCCGCCGCGACCCGCGGAGCCCCCGGAAGTGTAGACTTGCGGCTGATCTCCCCGGAGGGCGCGGTCAGAACAACGCCGAACCCCCTGTTGCCGTCCACGGCCACTCTGCGCCGGCTGGCACATCGATTGCCCTTCCAAGCCTGAGGTCGCCGCGTCTGGACGAAGGATCGGGCGCGGCCGACCGAAATGGGAAGGAGGACCAGGAATGTTGCCCTCGGCGCCGGTGGCGTGCGGCCCGATCCTCGTCGTCGATGACGAGCCGGACGTGGTCGCCATGATCGCGGAGATGCTGCGCGCGTACGGCTACGAGGCGGATACCGCCCCGAACGGGGCCGCCGCCCTGCGCGCCATCGAAGCGGGCGCCTTCGCCA
>DATKEI010000270.1:0-2426 GCA_035544455.1 Binatia bacterium
GCGCTCAGAGGAGGGGCTTCACGGTCTCGCCCGTCTCCTTGGAGGGCACGACCGGGACGATCTCAAACTCGATGAGGTCCTGCCAGGCGATCACCCACTGCTGGAGCAGGCGGGCGTCGCTGCACTCCATGAGCTGGAAGCACCGGTCGAAGTTCACCTCGATCCAGCTGCCCGCATAGGTGAGCCCCTCCGGGGTCAGGCGGCCCTGCTCGAGGGCCCGCCGGTACACGGCCTTGGCGTCGCGGTTCTTGAAGCGCTCGATGCACATGAAGAGCATGCGATCTCCTCTCGTGATCCGGCTCTGGCCACGCCGAGGCTTTCGCCCGGTCACCGCGCCCCTCCCTCGCGGGACTCGCCAGCCCGGCGCACGCCATGGTCTCATGGCCGTGGATCCGGCGCGTCAAGGGAGGACAGCGGGCCGACTGCCGCCGTCGCGCCGGGGATCCCCCTCGCGGATAATGCCGGGAGCGCCGCCGCGGCGAGGGCCGACGGGGAGGCGCAGCCCGCGCCGACCTGGCCCGGGCGGGCGAGAGGAGGGAACGCATGGGGCGGATCGGGGTGGCGCTGACGGGCGGGCTCACGCCCGGGGAGACGGTCGAGTGTGTGCGCCTGGCCGAGGAACTGGGCTACGAATCCGCATGGGTGGCGGAAGGGCACGGGGGCGACCAGTTCGCGCTCCTCGCCGCCAGCGCGGGGGTGACCCGCCGCATCCTGCTCGGCACGAGCATCAGCAGCGTGTTCGTCCGCAGCGCCCCCACCATCGCGATGGCGGCGGCGACGATCGACCACCTGTCCGGCGGCCGGCTCGTGCTCGGGCTGGGCTCGAGCCACCGGGTCCAGGTCGAGGGCGAGCACGGGTTGCCCTACGGCCAGCCGATCGAGCGGGTGCGCGAGACCGTGGACGTCGTGCGGGCGCTCGTGCGAGACGGCGCCGTCTCCTACCGGGGCCGCCTGATCCGCATCGAGCGATTCGACCTCTGGTTCCAGCCCGTGCGCCGGGAGATCCCGATGTACCTCTCGGCCCTGTTCGGGCCCATGCTCGAGGTGTGCGGCGAGATCGCCCAGGGCACGCTGCTGACGTGGCCGACGCTCGAGACAGGGCGGCGAGCCGCCGAGCACATTGCGCGCGGGGCGGCCCGCGCCGGTCGGATCCCCGGCGACGTGGACATCGGCTCGCTCCTGCCGTGCGTCATCGCGGCGAGCCGCGCCGAGGCGCTGGCCGCGATCCGCCCTGGGCTCGCCTTCTACGGCGGGTTCTTTCCCCGGTACAATCGCGTGCTCGCCGAGAGCGGCTTTCCGGACGCGGCCCGGGCCATCAAGGGCGCCTGGGACGCGGGCGATCGCGAGGGCGCGGCCGCCGCCGTACCCGACGCCCTGGTCGACGCGGTGGCGGTGGCCGGAACCCCGGAGGAATGCCGGCGGCGGATCGAGGCGTATCGCGCCTCCGGCATCGCGCTGCCGATCATCAGCCCGCGGCGCGGCCCCGGCGGCGCCGCGGCTGTCCTCGATGCCATCCGCGCGTGCGCCCCGTGACCGCCGCGGTCTCGCTCCGGCATCGACCAGCAAGCCGTGGCGGCGTCCGACGGCGATGGCCCCTTGACACCGATGCGCTCCGGACGGATCGTCCAAGGCACGCGGCTGGAAGACAGCAGGCCGAGAACCAACGGGTGACAGACGGCGCGCGCTGGACTTCAGCGCGCGCGCGGAGGGACGCAGGACACGGTGCTGTTGCCACGTGAGCAGGAGGTGATGGCCCTGGTCAGCCGCCGGGGGGCTGGGCGCCGCTGCGCGGGGCCATGCGCCGAGGGGCCTGGCCGAATCCCCGTCGGTCATCCGGCCGATCCGCGGCTTGCCCGGCGCGGAGCCGGGGCCCGCGGACGATCGGGCTCCCCTCCCGGACGAGCCGATACCTGCCGGCGCCGACACTTCCCGGGACGCATCGAGAGCGCCGGAGAGGAGGCCGAGGAGGCGACATGGTCAAGGTAGCGTTGCTCGTTCGCCTGCAGGCGAAGGCCGGGAAGGAAGCGGAGAGGCTTCCCGGCTAGAAGGAGCGAAATGCCATGTCGGCCAGCCATCTCGTCCGCTGCCCGGCCTGCGGCACCGTCAACCGGGTTCCCCAGGCCCGGCTGGACGAGGGCCGCGAGGCCGTGTGCGGCCGCTGCAAGCAACCGCTGCCTGTCCCCGCCGGCGCCCCGCCGGGCGGGAAGCCGGTGACGATCACCGATGCGACCTTTGCCGCCGAGGTGGAGCGCTCGCCGCTGCCCGTCCTCCTCGACCTGTGGGCACCCTGGTGCGGGCCCTGCCATGTGCTCGCCCCCGTCGTCGACGCCCTGGCCGCGGAGATGGCGGGGCGCGTCCGGGTGGCCAAGCTCAACGTCGACGAGAACCCGGCCACGGCGGCGCGATTCAACGTCCAGGGCATCCCG
>DATKEI010000271.1:0-4400 GCA_035544455.1 Binatia bacterium
CTCCGCCCCCGACACCCCCCCACCGACACCCCGCCGCGCCCGCTCCCGCACGGCTCCGTTCGAGTCGGGGGGGAGCGCCCGCCGCTCCGCCCCCGACACCCCCCCACCGACACCCCGCCGCGCCCGCTCCGCCGCCCACGCGCTCACGGCTCAGCGGCGGCCGTCGCGGACCACGGCCGCGAAGTTCTCGAGGAGGCGACGGCCCCAGCCCTGGCTCTTCTCCGGATGAAACTGGGTCGCGAACAGCGTGCCGCGGCCCACCGCGGCGGGGAAGGTCAGGCCGTAGGTGCACGTGGCGACGCGCAGCGAGGGCTCCTCCGTCTGCGGATAGTACGAGTGCACGAAGTAGAAGTGCGCGCCGCTCGGGATCCCGTCGAAGAGCACCCAGTCCCCCGCGTGCTCGACCTCGTTCCAGCCCATGTGGGGCACCTTGAGTCCCTGCGGAAACCGGCGGACCGAGCCGGGAACGACATCGAGGCCCTTGCCGTGTCCGAACTCCTCGCTCTCGGTGAAGAGCAGCTGGTAGCCGAGGCAGATGCCCAGGAACGGGCGCTCCTCGGCCAGCGCGTCCCGGAGCGGCTCGAGGAGGCCGAGGGCCTGCAGGCTGCCCATGGCGTCGTGGAACGCGCCGTCGCCCGGCAGCACGACGGCCTCGGCGTCGGCCACCACCCTCGGGTCCTGCGTCACCACCGCCGGCATGCCCATGCGCGCAAAGGCCTTCTCCACGCTGCCGAGGTTCCCGCGCCCGTAGTCCACCACCGCGATCACCCTAGAGGCTCCCCTTGGTCGAGGGCACCCCGGTCACCCGGGGATCGAGCCGCGTGGCCGCGGCCAGCGCCCGCCCCACCGCCTTGAAGGTGGCTTCCGCGATGTGATGCAGGTTCTCGCCGTAGTGCATGTTGACGTGGAGCGTGATCTCGGCATTGACGGAGAGCGCCCGGAAGAAGTCCTTCAGGAGATCGAGGTCGAAGCTGCCGATGCGCGTGCGCTGGAGCGGCACGTTGAACACGAGATACGGCCTCCCGGAGATGTCGACGGCGGCGTGCAGCAGGGCCTCGTCCATCGGCAGGTAGGACGACCCGTAGCGGACAATCCCCTTCTTGTCGCCCAGGGCCTCACGCAGGGCTCTGCCCAGGCAGATGCCGACGTCCTCGACCGTGTGGTGCAGGTCGACCTCGGTGTCGCCGCGCGCGTCCACGGACAGGTCCATCAGGCCGTGCCTGGCCCAGGCCTCGAGCATGTGATCGAAGAAGGGGATGGTCGTGTGAACTTTCGAGCTCCCGCTGCCGTCCAGGCCGAGCTGCAGGACGATCTGGGTCTCCTTCGTTCGCCGCTCGACCCGCGCCTGGCGCGGGATCTCGGGCTCGCTCTCGCCCCGCCGTGCCGTCATCGCTGTCTCCCCCCCGCCATCCGGATCTCCACCGCCGCCCCATGGCCGTCGAGCTGCTCCAGCCGGGACAGCTCGAGCAGGTGCGGCCAGGCATCGGCCAGACCGTCCGACGAGTAGTTGATCACGCTCAGGCGCTTGATGAAATCCTCCGTGCCGAGCGCCGAGGCGAAGCGGGCCGTCCCCCCCGTGGGCAGCACGTGGTTTGGCCCCGCCACGTAGTCGCCCACCACCTCCGGAGTGGCCCGCCCCAGGAACACCGCGCCGGCATTCTTCACGCGGGCCAGGGCCGCCTCGGGATCCGCCACCTGCAGCTCGAGGTGCTCGGGGGCCAGGGCGTTCGCCAGCTCGAGAGCCTCGTCGACGCTCGCGGTGAGGACGAGCGCGCCGTGCCCGGCGAGGGCCTGGCTCGCGATGCCGCGGCGCGGGAGGCGGGCGAGCTGGACCTCGAGCTCGCGCGCGACGTCGTCCACGAGCCGCGCCGAGGGCGTCAACAGCACGGAGCGCGCCATCGGATCGTGCTCGGCCTGGGCCAGGAGGTCGGCGGCCACGAAGCCGGGGTCGGCCGTCTCGTCAGCGACCACGAGGATCTCGCTCGGGCCCGCCAGCATGTCGATCCCCACGTCGCCGAAGACCCGGGCCTTGGCCAGGGCCACGTAGATGTTGCCGGGCCCGACGATCTTGTCCACCCGGCGGATGGTCTCCGTCCCGTACGCCAGGGCGGCCACGGCCTGCGCGCCACCCACGCGGTAGGCCTCGGTGACCCCGGCCAGCCGCGCCGCCACCAGCACGGCCGCGTTCAGCGAGCCGTCTCGCCCCGGCGGGGACACGAGCACGATCTCCGGCACCCCGGCCACCCGGGCCGGTATCGCCGTCATCAGCACCGTGGACGGGTACGCGGCGCGCCCGCCCGGAACGTAGATGCCGACGCGGCCAAGTGGCCGGATCTCCTGGCCGAGGCGGGAGCCGTGCTCGTCGCGAAGACTCCACGATGCCGGCAGCGACGCCCGGTGGAACCGCTCGATGCGGGCCGCCGCGTACTCGAGGGCGGCGACGGGCCGGGGCCCCAGCGCCTCCTGGGCCGCCGCGAACTCGCGGTCGGAGACGGCCAGTCCGGCGGCCGGCACGCGGATTCCGTCGAACTGCTCCGTGTAGTCGAGCACCGCGGCGTCCCCTCCGGCCCGGACGGCGGCGAGGATACTGACCACCCGGTCCACCACGTCGGCGCTCGCCGCCGAGGGTGGTCGGTCGAGCGCCCTCACCACGCCCGACACGCCGTGGACCCGCGTGTCGAGGCGCCTGATCACCGCGCCCGCCCCGCCGCCGATGGCAGGACCGCCCCCGACCGCATGGCGTCGACGAGGGCGCTCACCGGACCGTGCGCGGTCTTCAGCGAGGCCCGGTTGACGATGAGCCGGGCCGTGGAGGTTGTGATCTCGGCCACCTCGACCAGCCCGTTGGCCCGGAGGGTGTCCCCGGACTGGACCAGGTCCACGATGCGCTCGGCAAGCCCGACCAGCGGGGCCAGCTCGATCGATCCATCCAGCCGGATCATCTCGACCTGGATCCCCCGCTCCGAGAAGTATCGCTCTGTGAGCACCGGGTACTTGGTGGCCACCCGCACCCAGGACCAGCGCGACGGATCGTCGCGCTCCCAGAGCTCGCGGGGCTCGGCGACTACCAGCCGGCAGAAACCGAACCCCAGGTCGAGGGGTTCGTACACGTCCGGCTCCTGCTCGGCGAGGATGTCCTTGCCGACGATGCCGAGGTCGGCCGCGCCGTACAGGACATAGGTGGGAATGTCGGCAGGCTTGAGCAGGATGAAGCGCAGCTCGCGGTCGGGATCGACGAGCAGGAGCCGCCGACCGACGTCCGCGCCCAGGCCCTCGATCCCGATTCCGGCCAGGAGGCTCAGGGCGGGATCGAGCAGGCGCCCCTTGGGAAGGGCCAGCGTCAGCACCCGCCGTCCCCCGGGCGGCGAGGCGCGGCCGCGGCCGGGGATCGAGCCTCCCCCTCCCAGCGCGCTCCGACGTACCGCTCCACGCCGCGCAGATCTCGCCGGCACTCGATGCCGACGAAGCCCGCGGCGCCCATGACCGAGGCGAGCGGGTCCGCCTGGTCCTCGCCGATCTCCAGGAGGATCCGCCCGCCCGGGCGCAGCGCCCGGCCGCTGTCGGCGATGATCCGCCGCGACAGCGCCATCCCGTCGGTCCCGCCGTCGAGGGCGAGGATGGGCTCGTACCGGGAGACCTCGCGGGGCAGCGATCCGATGATCCCGCTCGGCAGATACGGGGGATTGGCGATCAGCAGGTCCACCGCCACTCCGAGGGCGCGGACGGGATCGAGGCCGTCTCCGCGCGCGAGGCGCACCCTGGCCGCGAGGCCGAGGGCGCCCGCGTTGGCCGCGGCCACGGCGAGCGCGCGAGACGAGATGTCCACCGCGATGACCGTCGCCCCGGGGTGGCCGGCGGCGACGGCGCAGGCGATGGCGCCGCTCCCGGTGCCGACGTCCGCCACCAGAGGGCGAGTCCGTGGCCTCATCAGCTCGAGCGCCCAGTCGACCAGGCCCTCGGTCTCCGGGCGGGGGACGAGCACGTCGGGGGTCAGTCGCAGCCGGAGCCCGCAAAAGTCCTCGAATCCCAGGAGGTACTGCAGGGGCTCGTGGGCGACCCGACGATCCACGAGGGCGCGGAAGCGATCGGCGTCAGCCGCCGAGGCCGGGCGCCCCGGCCCGAGGTAAACGGTGAATCGCTCCACGCCGAGGACGCCGGCGAGAAGCCACTCCGCGTCGGAACGGGCGGTGGGCAGCCCCGCCTCGCGGAGGCGCTCGATCCCCTCCTGAAGGAGCTCCCGCACCTCGCGGTCGGCGGCGGCCGTCGTCACGCCGGCGTCTCCGCCAGCTTCTTGCCCTCGTCCCACGCCACCAGCGCGTCGATCAGCTCGTCGAGGTCGCCCTCGAGCACGGCGGGGAGCCGGTGCAGGGTGAGGCCGATCCGATGGTCGGTCACGCGCC
>DATKEI010000272.1:0-6551 GCA_035544455.1 Binatia bacterium
GGAAAGAGGCCGTACACGTGCCGATCGCGCACGACGCGCATGCGCCCCCCGCGGTCGCGGAGAAGGTACACCATGTCGACCACGTAGCTCTGGTCGCGCGGGTCGGGGTCCCATGTCCACTCGATATAGCGGAGGGCCCGGCCCGCCCCGTCGTGGCCGCCGTGCCAGGTCCGCGCGGCGAAGTGGTCGCGCACGTTGTCGGGGGCGATCACCACCGCGCCGCCCGCCCGACAGTGGGCGAAGGCGGTCGTCATGGCGCGGAGGAGATCGCGCTCGGTGGTCATGTACATGATGGCGTCGTGGATGAACACGGCGTCGAAGACGCGGCCGAGGCGCACATGCCGCATGTCACCGAGCACGTGCTCACACTCGGGGTTCGCCCGGCGGCTGACCGCGAGCATGCGGGGGGCGGCGTCGACGAGGGTCAGGCGAAAGTCGCGCTTGAGATGGCTGGCGGTGTTGCCGCCGCCCGATCCGAGCTCGAGGAGGGTCCGCGGAGGCGCGACGCACGCTGCCAGCAGCGTCTGGCGAAACGACTCGGCCTCGCCCCGGTAGCCGGCGGGGGCGGACAGGAGTGGCCACCAGTCCGCGAGGTCCCGGTAGAGCCGCGGCAGGCCGGAGGCCACGGGACGCGCTGTGACGGTCGTCGGGCCCGGGCCGTATACTGGGCGCATCGTGCTCGTCGTCGTCCGTCTGCTCATTGGCCTCGTGCTGCTGCTCGCGGGGCGCCGGCTCTACTGGCTCTTCGTCGCCGCCATCGGGTTCCTTGCCGGACTGGAGATCGCCCCCCGCTTCTTCCCCGCCCAGTCCGATGTCGTGATCGTGATCGTCGCTGCCGCGATCGCCCTGGCCGGAGCGCTCATCGCCGTCGTCGCGCAGGCGGCCGTCATCGGGCTCGCCGGCGCCCTGGCCGGCGCCGCCGCCGGCGTGCTCCTGCTCCGCACCCTCGGCTTCGAGGGCCAGACGCTCGTGCTGGTGGCGTGCCTGGTGGGCGGGGTCATCGGGGCCGTGGCCTCGTTCGTCCTGTTCGACTGGGCGCTGATCCTGCTGTCATCACTGGCCGGCGCGAGCCTGATCGTGGGCGAGGTGGACCGGCTGGTCGACCTCCCGGCCGTGGTACCGCTCGCGATGGTGGTGGCGCTGGCGGCCGTCGGTGTGCTCGTCCAGGCCAAGCTCCTCGCCCGGGCGAGGGCCTCGACGGCCTGACCTCCGCTCCGGACCTGCCGAGCGCCGGCGCCGGCCCGTGCTCGCCGGCAGCGTCAGCTCGTGGCGGCGAGCGCTCCGCCGTCCACGACGATCTCGGCACCGGAGATCCACGCCGCGTCGTCCGAGGCGAGGAAGAGCGCGCAGCGCGCGATGTCCTCGGGCTCGCCCACCCGCCCGAGGGGGATGCCCCGCCCGGCCACCGTCTCGCGCTCGACGCCCTCGATGATGTCGGCGGTGAGGCGGGTGCGGATCGTCCCGGGGCAGATCGCGTTCACGCGGATCCTGTCCGGACCGAAGCTCGCCGCCATGGCCCGGGTGAGGGCGAGGACGGCGCCCTTCGAGGCGGCGTAGGCGTGGGTGGGCCGCGAGCGCGAGCCGTGGAACGCGGAGACCGACGCGGTGTTGACGATGGCACCGCCCCCCGCGGCGCGGAGGCGGGGGACGGCGGCCCGGCTCACGAGATAGATGGCGCGCACGTTCACGTCCTGGGCGAGGTCCCAGTGCTCGAGCGAGATCGTCTCCACCGTTCCGCCCACGACCATCGTCCCGACCCCGGCGTTGTTGAAGACGACGTCGAGCCGCCCGTGCGCCCGCGCGGCCGCCTCCACCACCGCCGCGCAGTCCTGCGGGCGCGCGAGATCGGCCACGAGCGCGGTGGCCTCGCCGCCCTCCGCCCGCACCGCGGAGACGGTCTGCTCCAGCTCGGCTTCGCGCACGTCGGTCAGCGCGAGGCGCGCGCCGGCCGCGGCGAAGAGCCGGGCGGTGGCCCGGCCGATTCCGGTGGCGGCGCCGGTGATGAGGGCGGCCTTGCCGTCGAGGGGGCGTGCCATCGGCCTAGTACCCCCGTCCCCAGTACTCGCAGAAGCGCTCGATGTTGCCGGGCAGGAACGCTTCGTAATTGCCCCACTTCTCGTACTTCGGCAGCTTGATCTCCTTGATCGCCGCGTCGAAGCACTTGCCCTGCAGGGCCGCCGTCCTGACCGCGTCGGACAGGTTCTCGAACACCGGCGCCTGGGCCTCGGCGGCAGTGCCGAGGGCGACCAGAAGGGTCAGTGCGATGAGGCCGGCAGTGGGTCGCGTCATGGCTCCTCCTGTGACATCGGATGCGGTTCGTTCGAGGCCGGGGGACGGCCCGCCGTCAAGCCCCGCCCCTGCGCGCGCGGTCGCGGGCCCGGGGTCGCGCGCCCGAGCCCCCCGGCCCGCGAAAACGGGCGCGAGGCCGTCGGGGTTCCCGCCGCCCCTCCTCGGTGAGGGGCGGCGGCGCGGATCGGCCGGCTCAGGACTTGAGGGCGAACTTCTGGAAGGTGTGGCAGCTGGCGGGGACGAGGCCGCGGCTCACGGCGAACGTCCAGGTCACCTCCGCCACGTAGATGTCGCCGCGCGAGTCGACGGCCAGGCTGTGGGGCGCCGCGAAGCTCCCCGGCGCGGTGGCGTCGGCGCTGCCCCATCGGGCCAGCACTCGCCCGTCCGCGTCGTAGACGCTGACGCGCCCGTGGCGCGCCGCCGCGGTCGGTCCGTTCCGCCGCGAGATCTGGCCCGGGTGCCACCAGAGCTCGGATACGTAGGCCCGGCCCTCGGGATCGAACACGATGTGGGTGGGCCGCTGCGTGTCGGTCCACTCCGTCAGGTACTCGCCGTCCGGGCTGAAGATCTGGATGCGGTCGCTCTCGCGGTCGCAGACGAAGACACGCCCGTCGGCGGCGGTCCCGATGCCGTGCGGCAGATAGAACTGGCCGGGCCCGGTGCCGGGCACGCCCCAGGAGCGGCGCAGCTCGCCGCGCGGCGAGAACTGGTGCACGCGGCAGTTGCCGTACCCGTCGGAGATGTACAGGTCGCCGCTCGGCGCCACCGCCACGTTGGTCGGGCGGTTGAATGGCCCCGCGGGCCGGGCGATCGTCATGTAGTCCTTGCCGTCGTACGCCGTGTCGGACGGGGTGTCGAGGGTGCCGAGGGTCATCTGGAGCTTGCCGTCCCGGGTGTACTTGCGCACGGTGTGGTTGCCGTCGTCGGTGCAGTAGGGCATGTCCTCGGGCCCGACGGTGATGCCGTGGGTCCGGTACGTGAAGTCGCCCTCTCCCCAGGACCCCAGGAACCGCCCGTTGCGGTCGTAGATGATGACGGGATGCTCGCCGCGACAGAAGAGATAGACCCGGTCCTCCGAGTCCACGGCCACGCCCGCCACGTCGCGGTGCTCGTAGCCCGGCGGGAGCTGCTCCCAGCCCTCGACGACCTCGTATCGCAGCGGATTGGCCTGTGCCATTGCGTCCTCCTGTGGCCCGGGCGCCCGGGCATTTGCGGTTCGTCCCAGAGTCTAGCGCAAGATCACAGGCGCCGGCCGGCTCGCTCGCCGGCGGGGCGCCGGGGAGAGCCCGGTCCGGCGCGGCGGGCTCGGGGCAAGCCTTGCTCACCCCGGGCTACGAGGGCGCGGCCGCCGCGGGTTCTGATCCCGTCGCCTGGGCGTGGATCGCGTCCCACAGGACACCGGCGCGAGCCACCGATCGCTCCACGTCCTCGGCGACCAGGTGGTGGCCGGCGACGAGCGCCTCGGCGGCGCGGCGCACGCGCGCCAGGTAGTCGTCGCGGGAGGCGTACCGCTCGGCGATCGATGGGCGCGGATCGCCGCGTCGCTCCCGCTCCTCTGCGGTGCGGGCCAGGGGCAGGGTGGATCCCATCATGCTCATGATGTCGCCGGGTGCGCCTTGCTCCGGGTGGCGCGGGTTCCATCCGGTGAAGGTCGCCAGCGGCACGGTGAGCTCGGGCAGGCGCACGCCCGCCACCTCGTTGCCGTCGGCGTCGACGGCGCACACGAACGCCGGGTACGGCGCGCCCACCTTGGGCGGCACGTGGGCCGCGATCCCCCGCTCGACGTCCGGGCCGAAGTCGTAGCGGGCGGGGCGCGCCACGCGCGCGGGCACGTGCGCCCCGGGGATGGCGCGGAACACGGGAGCCGTCGCCTCCGCCGGGACGAGCGTCCCGTCGGCGAGCCGGGGCACCGCGCTCGGTGGCGGCTCGATCCCCTCGGCCACCCAGCGGTCGAGGTTGGCGAGAACGGCCCGGAGCAGGGGGGTGTAGTCCAGCATGTTGAACGTGTGGGTACCGCGATCCCCGGTGTTGGGGTCGGCGGCGGGAGGCGGGATGGCGCCCGGCGTGTGCTGGGCCCCCGCGTGGAGGTACACGCGCGCGCCGGCCGGGCACGGCACGTCAACGGTTCCCGCCGGGTCGGTGTGGACGAGCGAGGCATCGCCCCGCCAGTACTCGGCGGCGGTGTTGATGGTGATGATCCGGGGCATCCGGCTCCGCTCGCGGAGGCGTCGCAGGAGCCCGTCGTGCTGTCCGGTCTCGGGGTCGGTCTGCTCGACGTCGGTGAACGGAAAGAGGCTTCCGACGCTGCCGGTGGCGTTCAGGGACGCCTGGCCGAACCGGAGGTTGAACTCGCCGCGGCGCGCCCCGGCCACGTGCGGGATCACGCCGTCGAAGACGAGCCGTCCCTGCTCGTCCTCGTCGAGGCCGAGGTAGAGGAGGTGCCGGAGGAACCGGCCGCTCTGCGAGATCCCGAAGACGTGCACCCGGTCGATCTGGCCGGCGCACGGGTTGCCGGCGGCCTCGCCGCCCCAGCGGAAGAACCCGGCGGCGTCGCGGACGGCGAGGAACCCCAGTCCAACCACAGGCGGGTCCTCGACACGGAAGCAGCACTGGTAGATCCGGCCGGGCTGGAACCCCCCGTCGAGGTGGATGTGGCGAGCATCGGGGACGAGGCGATCGCCCTCGCGCCGGGCAAACCGCCAGCGCCCGCGTGACACCGCGGCGGCGGGCGCCCCTGCGTGCTCGCGCACCGTCAGCTCGGCCTCGGGGTCGTCGAGGTCGGCGGCCGGATGCGGGCGATGGTAGCGATCGGCGAGAGGGAGCACGTCCACGGGCGCGTTCGGGCGCCACTGGCAGCGCATGCGCCCCTGGATCGGCGCGCCATCCCCGCGGGCGACCGGGACGTCCATGGCCATCATGCCGTCCTGGCGGGGCACGTCGTGCTGCCAGCCCACCCACACCACCGTCCAGCCCTCTCGCATGAGGAAGCCGTTGCCAAAGTCCGCGGGTGACGTCGGCTCGTTCGAGCGCGGCATGCTGTTGAAGAGGGAGAGCGCCATCTTCCGGCCCCGATTCGGCACGTCGAGGAGAAGCCGGCGGCTCCCCCGCACGGGGTCGAGAGGCCGGAGCAGGTACACGTCGGCGGACCACTCGACGAGCCCGTTCGCGTGGCGCGGCGCGCGGTCGAGGTCGGCGATGCGCCGGTGCAGGGGGTGCGCGGGATCGACGGCCAGGCGAAGGGTCCCCGCGATCTTCTCGTAGGCACCGGCCGGGCCGAAGGGTCGCCCGTTGAGCACGGGCGCGCGCTGGTGGATGTCGAGCCGGATGACGGCCATGAGGTGTGTCCTCCCGCGGGAGATCATCGACCGTGGCGGGGCGCCGGCGCAAGGGCTCTCGCCCGCCGGGCCGATTCCGTGACGGGAGCCGCCCGGGCAGCCGGGCCGCGGCTCGGTCGATCTCGGCCGCGCGTTCTCCGGGTCGAGGAGCACGGCGTGCCCCGCCGGCGGATTCCCGGCGAGTCGTCAGCTGACGTTGACCTGGCCGCTACGTCGACTCCGCTTCTTGCCGCGCGCGGCCTCCGCGCAGGCCCCGGGATCTGTCATTACGACCGGGTTACGCGTTGTTCACGGGGTCGACGTCCGCTCGCCGTGGCGTTGGCGGGGGGTGACGGCGAGTGGAGCGATCGCCGCCACGATCTCGGCGAGCGCTGACCTGCGGTGTCGCGGACATCACGCGCTGACGGGTGGCCCGGCGCGCCCGCTCCCGTGAAAAGACGCCGGGACGAGCGGCTCGGAGCGGGTTCGCCGCGCCGGATGACCGGGACCGCGGCGCGCGCCGCGCGCCGTCACTGGCCCAGGACGAGCCGCGGCAGCCAGGTGGCCAGCCCGGGGACCAGCACCACCAGCAGGAGGACGAGCAGCTCGATCAGGAACAGGGGCAGGGCGGCGGCGACCGCCCGGTGGAACGGCACACCGCCGATCGAGGCCGCGAGGTACAGGCCCACGCCGATCGGCGGCGTGAGATGCCCCATGGCCAGGTTGACCGTGACGAGCGCGCCGAAGTGGACGGGGTCGATGCCCGCGGCCTTGATGACCGGGGCGAGAATCGGCACGAAGACGAAGATCGCGGAGATCGCGTCCATCAGCGCCCCGGCCACGACCAGGACGGCGTTCGCCAGCAGCAGGACCAGCAGCGAGCTCCCACCCGCAACGGCCAGGACGCCGCTCGCGATCCGCTCCGCGATCCCCTCGATGATGATCACC
>DATKEI010000273.1:0-6608 GCA_035544455.1 Binatia bacterium
GCCGGGCTACAATCGCGGCATGAGCGAGCAGCCGGAGCGCGGGCCGGAGGTCCCGACCTCCCTGCAGGAGCCGTTCCGGTCGGCCCTCGTGGCCGCCGCCGGGACCTGGACCGTGGAGTGGGGGCGCCGCCTCGTCTCGATCGCGCTCTTCGGATCCGTGGCGCGGCGGCAGGCCCGGCCCGGATCGGACATCGACCTCGTCCTGGTGGCCGAGGGATTCCCGCGAGCCCTGGCCGATCGACGCCGCCCCTTCCTGGAGTCGTGGGAGCGCGCCCGTGCCGCCCAGGGCCTGGCGCCGGTCCAGTGGAATCTCATCACCAAGTCGCCCGAGGAGGCCCGGGTCCGCAGCCCGCTCTACCTGGACATCGTCGAGGAGGGGATCCTCATCCTGGACCGCGACCGCTTCTTCGAGGGCGTGCTGGCGGGGATGCGGGAGCGCATGCGCGCCCTGGGGAGCCGCCGGGTGTACCTCGACGACGGCACCTGGTACTGGGATCTGAAGCCGGACTTCCGCTTCGGCGAGGTCGTGGAGATATGACCAGCTCCCGCCTCGGACGTCTCTACGTAGAGGAGGCGCGCGGCCGGGTGTCTCTCGTCCGGCTGGCCCTCGACAAGAGCCTGTGGGCCGCCACCGTGCGCGAAGCCCAGGAGTGCGTCGAGCTGTTCCTCAAGGGCGTTCTCCGGCTGGTCGCGGTGGAGCCGACCCGCACCCACGATGTCGCCGCCGTCCTCCGGCGGGAAGCCGACCGCTTTCCGCCCTGGTTCGCCGCGGCGGTCGACCAGCTCGCCACCATCTCCACGGACATGGCGGGCGACCGCGGCATCGCGTTCTACGGCGACGAGCGTCAAGAGCTGGGCCCTCAGGAGCTGTTCGATGAGCGCGACGCTCAACGCGCGGTGCGGAACCTGGAGTTCGTGGCCTCGCTCTGCGAGCGCCTGCTGTCCGATTCTGCGTGAGGTGCCAGTGGCAGGTGCGCGAGCGCACGAGCACCCACCAAGCTCACTTCTTCATGAGGAGCTCGAGGCCATCGGCGCATGCTCTGGCTACGGTGTCGCCGGCCTTTTCTTGCCCGGGCATCCTGTCCCAGCCACCTTTCTCGATGACTTCCGCTCTCTGCCAGGTACTTACTGCCTCGAGTTCCTTGAGCTTGGCGTCGGCGTCCGGTTGCTTCATGAACTGGGCGACGCAGATCGCCGACCGACTGGCCAGGACCGCCTCCTGGGTCATGGTTCGGGTGGTGCCGGAGGTTGTCCAGCCGCCCCACGCAAACCCGATGATCGTTGCGATGACTGCCCCGCAGATGACACCCCAGATTCCATACTTGACCTTCGCCGCCGTCTCCGCCTTCATTGATAGCCCCCCCCTCTTCTCGCTTCTCGCTACATTGACGGCAAACAGGCGTTGCGTCAAGTATTCTGGCCCGGTCGGCGCCGCCCCTTCCCTCGGGTGGGCGACAACGGCCCCGACCTCCGAGCGGCGGCGCTCCTTCCGTCGAGTGGCCCCGGGTCCAGGCTGCGGCGGCCCAGCGCGAACGGCTTCTGTCGTGACCGTCGAGGAGCGATTGCGCACGGCATCTCATCGAGGGGGTCAGGCGCAAGGAGGCGGCGCGATGCGGCTAGCGGGGAAGGTCGTGGCAATCACCGGAGGGGCGCTCGGCATCGGGCGGGCCACCGCGCGAATCTTCGCCGCGGAGGGCGCGGTGGTGGCGCTGGCCGACGTCCAGGCGGACGCCGTGGAGGCGGTGGCCCGCGAGATCCGCGAGGGCGGCGGCCAGGCCATCGCGGTGGGCATGGACGTTGGCGACGCCAGCCAGGTGCAGGCGTTCGTCGACACGGTGGTCGGCGAGCTCGGCCGGCTCGACGTGATGTTCGCCAATGCCGGCATCGCGCACTCCGCGCCGTTCCTGGAACACCCGGAGGCCCAGTGGCACCGCGTGCTGCGCGTGAACCTCACGGGTGTCTTCCTGTGTTGCCAGGCGGCCGCGCGCCAGATGGTGAAGCAGGGCGGCGGGCGTATCATCACCGTCGCGTCGATCAACGGCTTCCGCGGCGTCGAGAACCTGGTCGGCTACAACGCCGCCAAGGCCGGCGTGGTCGAGCTGACGCGGACCATGGCCGTGGAGCTGGCCGAGCATGGTATCGCGGTGAACGCGATCGCCCCCGCCCAGATCGACACGCGCCTCACGCGCGGGCTGCCGGACGAGGCGCGCCAGCGGCGCGTCGACCGCATCCCGATGGGGCGCTTCGGCGAACCCGAGGAGGTGGCGCGCGCCGCGCTCTTTCTGGCCTCCGACGATGCCAGCTACGTCACCGGCCACACGCTCGCGGTGGACGGCGGATACCTGGCGGGTGGGCTGTGGTCGCGCACGCGCCCACCGGCATCCCCCCTGCCCTGACCGCTCTGACGTGGCGTCGGTCGCACGCCGCCGCATCTGGGCCGGGACCACCACCGCGCCACGACCGGGGTCGCCTGTGCTACGCTCCGGCCGACCCCCATACCACAGAGCGAGGTGCCACCGTGCGACGGAACAGGATGAAGCAGATCTGGAGCGAGGGGCAGTGCGTGACGATGGGCTGGCTCTCGGTGTCCCACGGGTTCACCGCCGAGGTGATGGCGCGCCAGGGCTTCGACTCCCTCGTCGTCGACATGCAGCATGGGCTGACCGACATGAACGACGTCTGGCCGATGCTGCAGGCCATCTCGCAGACCGACACCGTGCCCGTCGTGCGCGTGCCGTGGAACGACCCGGCGACCATCATGAAGGCGCTGGACCTGGGCGCCTACGGCATCATCGTGCCGCTGGTCGACACCGCGGCCGATGCCGCGAAGGCGGTGGCCGCGTGCCGCTATCCGCCGGTGGGCATGCGCTCGTCCGGCCCGGTGCGCGCCGTCCAGTACGGCGGCGCCGACTACGTGGCCCACGCCAACGACGAGATCGTGGTGCTGGCCATGATCGAGACCAAGGAAGGCCTCGCCAACCTCGACGCGATCTGCGCCACGCCCGGCCTCGACGGCGTCTACATCGGCCCCGCGGACCTGGCCTTCGCGTTGGGCATGACGCCGCGTCCCGACAACCCCGACCCGGTGCACATGGCCACCTGCGACCGGATCCGCGACGCCGCGCACAAGCACGGAATCAAGGCGTGCATGCACTGCGCGAGCGGCACCTTCGCCGCGGCGGCGGTCAAGCGGGGCTTCGACCTCGTCATGCTCACCTCCGACCTGGCGTCGATGGTCGCCGGCGTCCGCCGCCATCTCGACGACCTCAAGGCCGGCACCGTGTGAGGCCGGCCGGCTAGAGCCGCGCTCGTGCACGTCGGGGTCTTCGTCGAGGAGATGCGTCAGGGCGTGGACCAGACCTCCGCCTTCCGGGACATCTTTGCGGTGGCCGATCGGGCCGAGGCGTGGGGCCTCGACTGCGTCTGGCTCGGGGAGATCCACTTCACCCCGGTGCGCTCGGTGATCTCCGCCTCCCTTCAGGTGGCGAGCGCGATCGCCGCGCGCACCCGCCGTGTCCGGGTGGGAACCGCCGTCCAGGTCCTGCCCCTGAACCACCCGCTGCGCGTCGCCGAGGAAGTCGCGACCACCGACCAGATCAGCGAGGGGCGCTTCGAGTTCGGGATCGGCCGCAGCGGCGTCGTGCGGACGTACGATATCTATGGCGTGCCCTACGGCGAGAGCCAGGCCCGCTTCCGCGAGGCGCTCGAGATCATCCGGCAGGCGTGGACGGGGGAACCGTTCAGCTACGACGGCGAGTTCTATCGCATCCAGAACGCGACCGTCGTGCCGCGCCCGTTCCAGGTGCCGCACCCGCCCATCCGCATGGCCACGACGAGCGACGAGACGTTTCCCGTTGCCGGGCGCCTGGGCCTGCCCATCTTCGTGGGCCTCCGCACGACCGAGATTCCCGATCTGCAGGCCCAGCTCGCCCCGTACCGGCAGGCCTGGCGGGAGGCCGGGCATGCCGGCCGCCCGAGCGTATACCTGCGCATCCCCGTCTACGTCTCGCCGACCGCCTCCGGAGCCGTGGAGGAGCCCCGCGAGAGCCTCGCCTCGTTCTTCGCGCGCCAGACCGAGCTGGCGCGGGCCGCCGTCGGACGCGCCGGCGCGGGCCCGGCCGACCGCCGCCGGTTCCAGGCCGAGCGCATGGCCAGCCTCTCCTACGAGGACATCCTCGCGAAGAAAGTGGCGTTCGGCACGCCGGCCGGAGTGATCGACCGCCTGACCCGGCTGCGCGAAGAGCTGGGGATCGATGGCATCGTGGCCGAGCCGAATCCCGGCGGCCGCATCCCCCTGGAGCTGGAGACGCGAAGCCTCGAGCTCCTCGCCCGCGAGGTGATGCCCGCGTTCAAGTGAGTATCACGCGGAAAGGACGTTGCCGATGGCGCCCACGCTGATTCTCTCGTCCGACTCCCACGTGTTCGAGCCGCCGGATCTGTGGACCACCCGCATCGACGCGGCCTTTCGCGACCGCGCGCCCCGGATGCAGCGGATCGACGGCGTCGATCAGCTCGTGGTCGAAGCGGACCAGGTCCTGTCGGGCATTGGCCTCATCTCGAATGCCGGCGCCCGGTTCGACGCGCCGGAGACCATCTCCGGCCAGGCGCGATTCGAGGACGTCCATCGCGGCGGATACGACCCTCACCAGCACCTCGCGGACATGCGGCTCGACGGCGTGGCGGGCGAGGTGCTGTACCCATCGCAGGGTCTGTTCTACTTCCGGGTGGCCGACTCGGCGCTGATGTCCGCCATCTTTCGCGCCTACAACGACTGGCTGGCCGAGTTCTGTCGCACCGATCCCGCCCGGCTCAAGGGCATCGCCATGATCAACCTGGATGACGTGCGGGACGGAATCACCGAGCTCGAGCGCACGGCGAAGATGGGCTTTGCCGGGGCGATGATCACCGAGTATCCCCTCGAGGATCGGCGCTACGACCAGCCGGAGTACGAGCCATTCTGGGCCGCGGCCCAGGATCTCCGGATGCCGCTCAGCCTGCACACGGCCACGCGACGGCAGGGCAAGATCCGCGGCGCCGGCGCGAAGACGCTGCGCGACGCGAGCAGCCGGGCGACCAAGGCCTTCGCGCCGGCGGTCTCGCTGTGCGACATGATCTTCTCTGGGGTCTTCGAACGGTATCCGCGGCTCACGCTGGCCATCGTGGAGTTCGAGCTCTCGTGGGCGCCCCACCTCCTGTCCACGATGGACTACACGTACCGCGAGCGCCATGAGGAGGCCATCTATCGATTCAGGGGCGATATGCGCCCGAGCGACCTCTTCCATCGCAACGTCGTGCTCAGCTTCCAGGAGGATGCCATCGGCATCCGCCTGCGGGACGTCATCGGCGTCGACAACATGATGTGGGGCTCCGACTATCCGCACAGCGAGTCGACGTTCCCGCAGTCGCAGAAGATCCTGGCGGAGATCCTGGCCGGAGTGCCGGACGACGAGCAGGCGAAGATCGCCGCCGGCAACACCGCGCGGGTGTACGGCTTCGACGTGGCGCGCCTGGGCGCGTAGTCCAGGTGACGGCACGGTGCGACCGAAATGACTGACACCCTTGACCAGGAGGGTTCGCGATGCGCTTCCGCCCGTTCGGCCGGACCGGATTGCAGGTGTCCGTGGTGGGGTTCGGCTGCTGGCCGATGGCCGGCGACCGCTACGGCGCGATCGAGGACGACGAGGCCATCAAGGCCATCCACCGCGCCCTGGACCGCGGCATCAACTGCGTGGACACCGCCCCCGCCTACGGCGCCGGCCATTCCGAGGAGATGGTGGCGCGGGCCCTCGAGAAGCACCGGCGCCACGTGATCCTCGTGACCAAGTGCGGGGTACGGGTCCCGCCGCCCGGCCAGCTCGGGCCGCTGCGCGATTCGAGCCGCGCCAACATCCTGCGCGAGGTGGACGCGAGCCTGAAGCGCCTGCGCACCGACTGGGTGGACGTCCTCCTCGTGCACTGGCCGGACTCGGGAACACCGTTCGAGGACACCATGCGCGCGCTCGAGGACGTCGTCGCCTCCGGGCGCGCCCGCTTTGTCGGGGTCTCGAACTTCACCGGCGCCATGCTGGCCGAGTGCATGCGGACCCGCCGCGTCGACGTCCAGCAGGTGGGCTACCACATGCTCGACCGTCGCCAGGAGGAGGAGACGTTCCCCTACTGCCTCGAGCAGGGCATCGGCGTCATGGGCTATGGCTCGCTGGGCCACGGTCTCCTCACCGGCGCCTTCACCACGGCGACGACGTTCGACCCCGCTCGGGACTGGCGCGGGGGCGGGGTGGCCTTTGGCCAGCCGATCTTCCGCGGCGACAACTTCAAGACGAACATCGGTGTGATCGATCGGCTCCGCCGCGAGCTCGCCGAGCCGCGCGGGGTGCCCGTGGGCCAGATCGCGCTGGCGTGGGTGCTCGGCCATCCCGCGATCAGCACCGCGCTGGTGGGCGCCCGGACGCCGGCCGAGGTGGACGCCAACGACGCCGGCGCCGAGCTCGACTTGACCGGGGCCGAGCGCGCCACGATCGACACCGTCCTGGCCGGCGTGGCGGGCCGCGTGCGCGAGTTCACGCCGCTGCGGCCGGCCATGGAGCCATGGGGCGAAGAGATCCCCGCCG
>DATKEI010000274.1:0-4625 GCA_035544455.1 Binatia bacterium
TGCCGTCCCCGATCGGGGCGCGGTCCCACTCGACGATGGGCGCCACCTTGACCGAGCTGCCGATCAGCAGCATCTCCCGGGCCGCGCGCGCCTCGGCGACCGGAATGTCGCACACCTCGACGCCACTCAGGCGCGACCCCACCAGGCTGCGGGCCAGCTCCAGGAGCCGGAGCGACGTGCACCCCGAGAGGATGTAGTCGAACCGGGGGTGCTTGAGGACGCCAGCCGGGGTGACGAAGGCGACGTTCATGTTCGAGCTCTCGCCCACGTGGCCGTCGGCGTCGACGAACACGCCGTTGTCCAGCCCGGCCTCCTGCGCCTCCATCTGCATGAGCACGTTGGGCAGGTAGTTGGTGCTCTTGGTGACCGCGTAGAGCGGCGGCTTGATGGGATACGTCGTCGTCATCACGCGCAGCCCCTGCGAGAGCCAGGTATCCGGATAGGCCAGGCCGGCGAAGATCATGACGAAGAAGCCGGGCTCGGCGCCCGCGGCCGGCGCCAGCCCCAGACTTCCCGGGCCCCCCGAGATCCAGTAGCGGATGGAGCCGTCGCGCTTGCCGCTGGCGGCCGTGGTCGCGACGATGAGGTCCCGCATCTCCTCCCGGCGGCATGGCAGTGTCAACCGAGACGTGTGCGCCGAGCGGATGAACCGGTCGAGGTGGGCCTCGAGGTCGTAGATCTTGCCGTCGACGATGGCGGCGGTGTCGAAGACCCCGTGGCCACGGTGGACCATGTGATCGTCGAACGGGATGACCATCAGCGCGGGATCCGTCACGATTCCGCCGAGCTGGCTCGAGTAGAACGCCCAGTAGCGGACGGGCTGCCGCTTCCGCAGGGCGCCAAGCTGATCGAGGACCGCGTCGGCCTGGAGCACGCGGGGCATACCGGCGATTGCCATGGGGCCTCCTTGCTCGTCGCATGCGGCGAGCGGTCCCGCCGGGGGGGGTCGGTGGGCCGCGGATCCGCCACGCCGTGAGGGGGAAAGCCTAGCGAAGCGCGTGCGCGTTGTCCAGCAGCTCCGCCGCCGTGTGCCACGGCTCCATGCGCTTCGCGATCCTGCCGCTCGGCTTGTCGAGGGCCGTCCGCTACGCCACCTCGCCGGTCGACTCGGCGAGCAGCGAGGCATCCGCACGGTGCTCGACGCCGGCGCGCTGGCACAGCTCGGGGCGCAGCGCTCCGCCATGGCTGGTCGCGGTCAGCGGATCGTCCGCTGTCGAGAGCCGTCCTCTGGCAGGGCGTGTCGCCATCGATCTCAACAGCCTGGTGCCGGCGGATTCCATGTTGGGGCCTGACCAGCGCCTGGGCGATCAACGATGCGGGTCAGATCCGGCGCGCGCGCGTCCTGCCCGGAGCGCCGACCGCGGTGGCCTTCGCCGACCACCGGCCGAGCGTGTACTGGCGCATGTAGTGCGAGGTGAGGTTGTGGATCGTCACCGCGAGGGCGCCTGCCGCATTGCAGGCGTAGTGCTCCTCGATCTGCTGGACGGCCGCCGCCTCGGACGGCTCCACCGGGGCCCGCTCGAGGTGCTCCTGCCCGGCCAGGGCCGGATCCAGGGGGAACAACACCTCGTCCCAGAGCGCGATGTCTCCGGCAGGCTGGCCGCTTTCGTCCACGCTGCCCGCCTCGAGGTAGCGCAGATGCCCGATGTTGTGCACCGGCTGATAGATGCGGCGCACGGTGAGCGGGGGCTCGCCGGGTCCCGGCAGCGGCGTGCCGCGCGGAAAGATCACGTCGAACGTCATCCGGCGCCCGGCCTCGCCCTCCCGCCACACGCCGAAGTTGCGCGAGAACACGTCCCGAAGCGCGTAGCCTGACGTCGCGTCCGCCTGGATCGCGAGGCCGATGGCCGTCGCCGAGCGCGTGTAGCTGCTGCGGCGCACGCGCCGCCCGAACTCCTCGCGCAGCATGCGGGCCACCAGCGGCAGCTCGCTCCCACCCCCGGTCACGTACAGCGCCTCTATCGGCTGATCGCCAACCAGGGACGACACGGTCCGGATCGTCTGCTCGATCAGGGGCCGGCAGCGCTCGTAGAATGCGGGCGCGGGGATCGTGATCTGCCCCCAGCCCTCGCGCACGTGGTCCAGATCGACGGCGATCTTGCGCGTGTTCGGATGCAGCGCCTCTTTCTGGCGCCGGCACTCTTCGAGCAGCCGGAAGAGCTCGGCGGTCGACAGCCCGGTGAGCACACCCTCTCCCACGGCCAGCTCCGCCAGCAGGTGGTCAAAGTCGTCTCCGCCCAGCGTGCCGATCCCGGCGCTCGCGAGGACGGTGTGGGTCTTGTCGTCCAGCTCCACCAGCGAGGCGTCGAAGGTGCCGCCCCCGAGGTCGTACACGAGGAGACGGCCCTGGAGCTTCTGGCTATGACCGAATTCGATCGCCGCCGCCGAGGGCTCGTTCAGCAGGCCCAGCACCTGGAAGCCCGCCCGGCGGAACGCCTCGACGGTCAGGAAGCGCTGGTTACTATTGGCGTTGGCAGGCACGCCGAGCATCACCTCACAGGGCGGCTCGAGGCCGAGGCCGCGCCGGAGATGTGCGATCATCTCGGTGAGCAACTCCATCAGCGGATAGCGGGCGCCGTCCACCTCCACGCGCGTATCCGCCCCGGCATCTTCGAGGATGCGCTTGAGCGATCGCACCACCGTCCAGCCCGGCTCACCCTGCCCCGCCCACGCGTCCCACCCATAGCGCCGCTCGTCGCCCCGGAGCGCCACCAGGGATGGGAACCAGTCCGCACTGCCCTCTCGCGTGTCGAAGGTGAGGAGCGGATAGTTGCCGCGATCTGCGGCCGCCGTGACAATCCGTGTGGTCCCGAAGTCGATGCCCAGTTTCACGTGTCCCTCCCGCGGCAGTATATAGGGTCCACCGGAGAGTGAGCCGCCCGCACCATCGAGTGCCCCCATCCTGCGCCGTCAGGATCACATCGTCTGGCAAACGTCCAGGTCGTGGCGGCCCCGATCCTCTGTGCCGCCATGAACACGAGCGTGAAGTGGCCCAGCGCCCACCTGCACCCGTTGTCCTTGTCGCCCAGGGTGGACATGCGGACGGGCAGGTTGATGATCCGCACGTCCACGGCGTCGCAGACGAGGGGGTGCCCCGGCGTGTCGTTGAGAATCCAATTCGGAGTCGAGCCGCGTGTCCTGGCGAAGAGAACGACTCGACGCGCTCTTCCAGCAGGTGCAGGTGCGCTTTGCGGAGTCGGCCGCTACGCGAAGACGTCCGCCAGCGGGGCCACCACGTCGGGGAAGGCCTGGGGGCTGACGCTCTCCGCGCCGGCCATCCGGACCATCTGCCCGTAGCCCTGCCGGCCCGGCGCGCGGTACACCTCGACCGCCTCCGCCGCGCAGTCCACGATCCAGTACTCGGCGATGCCCACCTCAGCGTAGAGCCGGAGCTTGGTGCGCCGGTCGTACCCGAGGGACGTCTCGGCCACCTCGATCAGCAAGAGCACATCCTCCGCCTCGGGAGCCGCCTCCTTGTACGGTCGAGGTCGGCGCCGGAGCACGGCGAGGTCGGGCTGCGGCTCGGAGTCGTCAGCGACGACGACTGGGTTCTGGACCGACGCCACGGCACGCCCGGCCAGGTGCAGCACGAGAAGCTGGGTGAGATTGTTGACGAAGGCGAGATGACGGGGGCCGATGGGCGACATCTCGACGATCTCGCCACGGATCAGCTCGACCCGATCGGTGGGCTTGAGGATGCCCGTCTGGCCCATGCGGTGGTACTCCTCCCGGGTGAACCGCCGCCGCGCGCGCTCGACCTCGATCGCCATGGGAGGCCCTCCTGCCCGATCCCGCTGCGCCTCATCCGCGTATATGTACACTCATCCGGGGCGCGCCGGGAGGTCCCTGGAAGGATACACCACGGTGCGGGCCGGGGATCGCGGTCCCCGTGCGACGGCCGCGCCGGGGGCGGGTTCCCGGGAACGACGGGCGCTATCCCCGGGAGCGGAGGGCGCCGGGTCAGAGCGCGACGCGAGCCGGTCGGGGAGGACGCTCCGGTGAGAACCGCCTCGCGGCGCCACCGAACTGTTTCCCCCTCCGCCTCGCGCGACGGCCAGTCGGGGGTGGCCGGCCCCAGCCAGCTTGCATCGGCAAGGTCTCTCCGATAGACATAGGGCGTGGCCGACGCCCATGCCTTGAGCTTCGAGCGGGGCTCGCTGCGACTGGACGCCCCGGCGACGGCCCGGGTCCCCCCCTATTTCACCTGGGACCCGCGCGTGGGCGCCTGGCGCACGGCCGCCATCAACCACCCCCGGGTGCGCGAGGACGCCGCGGCCTACCGGCTCCAGGTCGCCGACCGGGCCGAGCACTTCTTCCCGCCGCCCTCTCTCCGGGTGGACCTGCCACCCCTCCGCCCCGACCAGCAGGCGGCGATCGACGCGTGGGAGCGGGCCGGCCGGCGCGGCGTCGTCGTCAAACCGACCGGGACCGGGAAGACCGAGATCGCCCTGGCCATCGCCGCACGCCACCGGGCCCCGACACTCGTTGTCGCCCCGCTCCGCGACCTGATGTACCAGTGGCAGCGCCGCATCCGCAAGGGGCTCGGCTTCGAGGCGGGCGTGCTGGGGGACGCGCGGAAGGAGATCTGGCCCATCACGGTGACCACCTACGACAGCGCGTGGATC
>DATKEI010000275.1:0-6016 GCA_035544455.1 Binatia bacterium
GACGGCTTGCCCTTGCCCGCCGGGTTGCCCTTGCGGAAGAGGGCCTTGACGGTATTGCGCACGTTGACCTCGAACGCCGCTCGCGCCCGGTCGAAGTGCTCGAGGTAGAAGAGCTGGTAGTCCCACTGCCCGGCGGGGAACTCCGGCTCCGGATAGACCGCGCGGTCGACCAGGGACACGAGACCGTCCGGGGTGAAGCCGCGCGGAAGATACGGGACGCACAGGTTCGCCACGGCATGACAGCGATCGGGATGGTGGCTGGCGATGCTCCAGACCACCGGGCTCCCCCAGTCATGCCCGACCCAGACCGCCTTGTCCTGCCCCAGCGCGTCGAGCAGCTCGAGCATGTCCTGGACGATGGGTTCCAGCGAGTAGTCGGCGTGGGCGCCATGGACGCGGGAGCGGCCGTACCCGCGCATGTCGGGAGCGACGGCGCGGAAGCCGAGGCTGCCGAAGCAGGGGAGCTGGTGGCGCCAGCTCAGGGAGAGCTCCGGCCAGCCGTGCACGAAGATGATCACCGGGCGGTCGGCGCCACCCGAGGCCAGATAGAAGGTCGTATGCCGCGGAGACTTCGCGACGTGCTCGGTGACGGGAAGCGCCATGCGCCAGGTCCTCCTCGCCCGTGGGGCAACGGGATCAGCGACTCCGAGCGGCGACACCACGACCCCGTGACCCGGGCCGGCCCGCGCTTCTCGGGAGAGGAAAGTGTACCGCACGGGATCGAGGTCCCGGCGCGGCGGAGCGAGGTCGCTCGGCCCCGGTCCAGGTTCGGTTCGGCCGCGTGCTTGACGGCAACGCGCGCGCCGGCCGATGTTCCGTGGCAGGATGCCCGGCGGCGCTCAGAGCGTCTGGGTCCCCGCCCGCGGCCAGCACCGCGGCCAGCCCGATGTTGACATCGCCGCCCCGGCGCAGTCTGATGACCCTCACGCGGAGGTGGCCATGCGCTCGGATCGCGTGCTCGGAACGATCGACTTTCACACGGCCGGGATCGGGATGCGGCTCTTGACGAGCGGCCTCGGGCCGCTGCCGGGGGCCACGATCGGCGAGAAGCGCCGCTGGTTCCAGGAGCATCTGGACCATCTCCGGACGGGCCTGTGCCTCGAGCCCCGCGGGCACCGCGGCCTCCTCATCGCCGTCATGACCGAGCCGGTGACGCCGGGCGCGCACTTCGGGCTCTTCTTCATCTACCCCGGCGGGTACTACGTCTCGTGCGGCGAGGGAACGATCGGGGCCGCGATGGCGGCGGTCGAGAGTGGCATGGTTCCGCGCCAGGGCGCCGAGACCTCGGTCGTCATCGACACGGAGGCGGGCGTCGTCCGGACGATCGCGCGCTCGGACGGGGACCGCGTCCGCGAGGTCACGCTCCGGTGGACGCCGTCCTTCGTTGCCCTGCCCGAGCAGGTGGTCGAGGTGGAGGGGGTGGGGGAGGTGCCCGTGGACATTGCGGTGGGCGTCGGAAACGTCTTCGCCATCGCGGAGGCGCGGCGTCTCGGAGTCTCCGTGCGGCGGGAACTCGCGAAGAGCATTGCGCAGCGAGGCATGGCGCTCCGCGAGGCGGTCAACGCCCAGCTCCACGTGAATGTGCCGGGGCTCGGCAAGACGAGCGTGGAAAACGTCCTCGTCCACCAGCTACCCGACGCCAGCGGCGTGTCGCCGAACGCGCTCGTGTGGGGCTCGGGCCAGGTGGACGCCGCGCCGTGCGGATCGGGCACGTGCGCACGGCTGGCCCTCTTCCACCACCGCGGGATGATGGGAGTCGGATCCACGTTCGTCAGCCAGGGGCTGCTGGGACTGAGCTTCACCGGCCGGATCGCGGGCGAGACGGAGGTGCAGGGGCGGCGCGCGATCCTGCCCGAGATCACCGGCACCGCGTACCTGACCGGCTTCAGCCAGGTCCTGTTCGACCCCGAGGACCCCGTGCGCGCGGGCTACCTCCTCGAGGCGTAGCACCCCATGAAGACTCTCGTCCTCGGGGGTGGCATCGTGGGCGTGACCACCGCGTATTTCCTCGCCAGGGCTGGCCACGAGGTCACCCTCCTCGAGGAGAACGACGGCCTCGGCCTCGAGGCCACCGCCGGCAACGCCGGGATCATCGCGCCCGGGCATTCGTTCGCGTGGGCCTCCCCGCGCGCGCCCGCCATGCTCCTGCGATCCCTGCGCGGCGCGGAGACGCCCATCCGGGTGCGGTTCGCCCCCGACGTCCGGCTCTACACGTGGGGGCTGCGCTTCCTGCGCGAGTGCACCGCCGATCGGGCGCGCCGCAACACGCTCGTCAAGCTTCGCCTCTGCCAGTACAGCCAGGTGGTCATGAACGACCTCGTGCGGGCGGAGGGCCTCGAGTACCACGCCATCGCGAGCGGCGCGCTCTACCTCTATCGCGATCCCGCCGAGCTCGAGGCGGGGGTGAAGAGGATGGCGCTCCTCGCCGAGCATGGGCAGAAGCAGGAGATCCTCGGGGCGAGCGAGGTGGCCAAGCTCGACCCCGTCTTCGAGCCGGTCAAGGGCAAGATCGCCGGCGCGATACGGGACCTCGGAGACTCGAGTGGCGATTCACGTGTCTTCGCCGAGAACCTGGCGCGCGTCTGCCGGGAGCGGCTGGGCCTGGCCGTGCGGCTCGGTGTGCGCGTCACGGCGCTCCGGGCGGAGGGCGACCGGATCGACGCGGTCGTCACCAGCGGCGGAACCCTGACCGCCGACAACTACGTGCTCGCCCTCGGGGTGGGGAGCCCGATCGTGGCACGGACGGCGGGCGTTCACCTTCCCATCTACCCGGCCAAGGGCTACTCGTCGACCTTCCCTCTCCGTCCGGGCGGCCTGCCCCCCACGATTCCCGGCGTCGACGAGCAGTGGCTGGTCGGGTGGTCGCGCCTCGGCGACCAGCTTCGCCTGACCTCCACCGCGGAGTTCGCCGGCTACGACTGGAGCTGGACGCCGAGGGACTTCAACAACATCCTTCGCCTCGCCCGCGACCTCTTCCCCGACGCCGCCGACTACGATCAGGGCCAGTACCGGGCGTGCCTCCGACCGATGACGCCGGCCGGACCACCCATCCTGGGGCGGGGTCGCTACCGGAACCTCTTCCTCAACTGCGGCCACGGGCACATGGGCTGGACCATGGCGTGCGGCACCGCCCGGATCGTCGCCGACCTCATGACGGGGCGGATGCCCGAGATCGACCTGGAAGGCCTGACCATCCGCCGCTGACCCTGGCAGGGGCGCTCCCGACGGCGGAGGCCGAAGGGAAAAGAAAGGGGCCGTCATCTTCTCACTGGCCGGGAAGGCGTGTGTCGTCACCGGCGCCAGCCGCGGGCTCGGGCGAGCCATCGCCCTCGCCTACGCGGAGCAGGGCGCCGACGTGGTGCTGACGGCGCGGAATGTCGCCGATCTGGAGACCCTGGCGCAGGAGATCGCGGCGAAGGGGCGCCAGGCGCTCGTGCAGCCCGCCGACATCACCGACCTCGCCCGGCTGGGGGCGGTTGCCGCGGCGGCGGTGTCGCGCTTTGGCAAGATCGACGTGTGGGTCAACAACGCGGGGGGCGACACCTCCATCTCCGGCGGCTGGGCGGAGTGGCTGGACGTCACCGAGGCCGGATGGGACCGCATGGTGGCGCTCAACCTCAAAGCTCAGGTCTTCGGGGCCCAGGCGGCGGCCCGGGTCATGAGGGAGAAGGGCGGCGGGGTGATCCTGTTCATGAGCTCGATCGACAGCCTGTACGCCGCGCCGGGCGGGGAGGGCATCTACGGCGCGTGCAAGGCCGCGCTCAACAACGTCACGCAGACCATGGCCGTCGAGCTGGGACAGTTCGGGATCCGGGTGAACGCGATCGCCCCCGCCGTCGTGGAGACGCCGCTCACCGCACCCTGGCTCGCCACCGAGGCCGATCGGCAGGCCCGGACCGCCTTCTACCCGCTCCGCCGCGTCGGCCAGCCCGCCGACGTCGCGGGGGCGGCCGTCTACCTCGCCTCCGACGAGGCGGCGTGGGTCTCGGGCGCGGTTCTCCTCATTTCCGGCGGCGCGGTGATGACGAGCGACCCCTACCGCTACCTCATGCGCGTGAACCGCGGCGGAAGCGCGGGCGCCTGAGTCCGGCTTCGGCGTGACCATCGCGGGGCCCGACGGCACTGCCGCCAGGGAGGAAACGGGGTGAATGAAGCGCGGACCAGGGCCGCCGTGAACCCGCAGGAACAGGTGCGGACGTGAGCCGACGCCGCCGGCGTCTCATCGCCGCCGGTTCGGCGTGGCCGAATCCTGCGAGGATTCGCGTGGCCGCGCGGCGGTGTGGCTCCGCACCATGACATCGACCCTCGGACCCGAGGAACGACTCAGGCGCCCGGCGCTCGTCGTCGTCGACATGCAGAACGATTTCGTCCGCGTCGGGGCCCCGCTCGAGGTGCCGGAGGCGCGCGGCACCTTTTCCGCGCATCACCTCCTCCTCGAGACCTTCCGCCGCCACCACCTGCCTGTCGTCTACACCAGGTTCGTCACGGAGCCGTCCTACACGCTCCTCTGGGAGTGGTCGCCCCAGTGCCGTCCCCCGACCAGGTGCTGCTGGAAGGGGCACCGGCGGTTCTACGCCGACGTGCAGAAGGAGCTGGACTGCACGGAGATCGTGGACGAGCTCGCGCCCGAGCGCGAAGACGTCGTCATCGAGAAGCACGGGTACGGCGGCTTCCACGGCACCGCCCTCGCCGATGTGCTCCGCGGCGCCGGGGTGGAGTCGCTGGTGATCACGGGCACGGTGACGCAGATCTGCGTCGAGGAGACGGCCCGCGAGGCCTTCCACCACGGCTTCAAGACGACGCTCGTGGCGGACGCCGTCTCCTCGTACGCGCCCGACCTCCACGCCGCGACGCTCAAGAACTTCGCTCTGAAGTTCGGCTGGGTGGACTCTAGCCAGACCATCGCGCGCCACCTCGGGTGAGGGGACGGGGCGGTCGCCGCCGTGCCGATCTCTCGCGCCATCCATCGGGAGGACTCGTGCTGCTCTCAGCGCTGACTTCGTGAACTCCGGATACTGCATGGGGATCGAGCTCGAACGCGCCCTGGAACGGCGCCGAATTGAAGGTCTGCACGTCGTCCCGATCTTGATCCGCGAATGTGACGTCGACGGCATGCCGCTGCGTGCGCTGCAGTGGCTGCCGAGCGGCGACACGCTCAAGCCGGTCAAACGATGGAGCGACCGGGATGCGGCCTGGACGAACGTCGCCAAGGGAATTCGCGCGCTGGCGGAAGGCGTGAGGAGGAGCGCGGCCTCCGCCGTTCGCTAGCGACACCCACGGCTTCTCCATCCAATCTGCCAATTTGACTCTCGAGCTGCTCTGCGCACCTAATCCTCGGGCGCGCCGCCGCCTCTGCGCCTGGCTGGCCGGGGACAGTGCGCAGTGCGGTCGCGCGTCGATTCCGATCAGCAGGACTGACAGGGCGCGTCCCTCACTCCCGTTCTCCCGCGGAAAAGGGCGCGCGAACACGGCCACGCCACAGGAGGAGAGCAGAGATGGACCGACGTGCGTTCCTGATCGCCGGGCTGACCGTCCCCGCGGGGGACACGGCGCTCGCGGGCCTCGCGCCCCGCCGCTCCGCCGCGCAAGCCGGGACGGATCCCGCGCAGTGGCGGATCTTCGAAGTGACGACCCGCGCGGAGATCGTCAACCCCTCCGGCCCGACGAAGGTCTGGCTGCCGCTCCCGCTCACCGCGGACACCGACTATCAGAAGGGCCTCGGGGTGACGTGGTCCGGCAACGCGGCGACGGCGCGGCCGTTCCGCGACGAGAAGTACGGCGCCGGGCCTTCCGGTACAAGTTGACGGCGCGCGAGCTCGCCGGCTAGCTCGCCCGGGCTCGTGTCCTGAGTCGGAGATGTGCCGACAGAGCGCCGGGGGCAGGGGCGCTTGTCACGGGCCGTACCGGTAGACATTGGTATCGCGCGGCGCGAAGCCCAGCCGGCGGTAGAGCCGGTTGGCCGCGTCGCGCGAGGGGCGGGAGGTGAGCTCGACGGTCTGCGCTCCGTGGGCGAGCG
>DATKEI010000276.1:0-10666 GCA_035544455.1 Binatia bacterium
CGACGACCCGGCTCTGGCGGGCGCAGTGCACCGGGCGGTGCAGGTCGAGATCGCCGCCATACCCTTGCGCATCATCGGCCGCGCCGATCTGCTCCACGAGAAGCTCCGGGCGGCCTCCGATCCGGCGCGGCGGCGCTCGAAACGGCTTCAGGACCTGGCCGACGCCCACGCCCTGATCGAGAGCTCCCCCGAGCGGCGGGGGACCTCACCCCCGAGGACCGCGCCCGCCTCGACGCGGTACCGGGCTAGTGTCCTGAGTCAGGGAAGGGCATCAGCAACCGGTCAGCCGCCTGCCGGCCGCCGAGACCGGAGGCCGGCGCGACCGATGCCGAGGGCCACCAGCCAGGGGGCATGGCGCTCGAGCCACACGGCGAGACGGCCAGAACCGGTCACGACCACCTCGCGGCGGCGGCGGGCGACGGCGCGGGCGATCTGGCGGGCCGCCGTGGCGGCTGGCATCACCAGCCACCCTGGCGGGCCGCCGGCCGCGGGCTCCGCGTGCCAGCGCCCCCGATTGTCGACGTGGCGGATTTCGGAGGCGACGAAGCCCGGACTCACATGGGTGACCGACACGCCCGCGGGCGCGAGCTCGTAGGCGAGCGCCCGCGCCAGGGCGCGCACGGCGAACTTGCTCATGGCATAGGGGGCGCCCCCCGGCATGCTCAGCCAGCCGCTGACGCTGCCGATGATGACAAGACGGCCACGCCGCCGCTTGAGCTCGTCCAGCGTCGCGTAGACCGTGCGCAGCACGCCGAACACGTTGGTCTCGAACTGCCGGCGAAAATCCTCGAGGCCGAGCCGCTCGACCGGCCCGACCACGCCGAACCCCGCGTTGGCCACCGCGACGTCGATCCGCCCGAGCGCGGCGCGAGTCCGGGCCGCCGCGGCCTCCAGATCGCCGTCCCGCGTGACATCGGCGGCCACGGCCACCGCCCGCCGCCCCAGGCCCTGAATCTCGCGGGCCAGCGCCTCCAGGCGATCCGTCCGGCGCGCGGTCAGCGCCAGGTCGGCTCCCTGCCGGGCGAGCTCGCGGGCGAGGGCGGCCCCGATTCCCGAGGACGCTCCCGTGATGAACACCACCTTCCCATCGAAGGCTCCCATGCCGGTCAGCCTACCGCGGCCACCCACACTGTCACGCACGAGGCAGGCCCCCTGGAAAGCGGTGGGGAGATCAGCCGTCGATCCAGTCGCGCAGGCGCTTGTAATGGACGACCAGGGCCATCACGGGAAGGCGCCAACGATGCAGGGTGATGGGGGTGATCGGGACTACGGGCCACCCGAGCTCCTCGAGAGGGACTCCGAGCGCCCGGTCGGCCAGGAGCTTTCCCATCACCGTGGCCATGGCCACGCCCCGGCCATTGTACCCGAGGCCCGCCAGCAGGCCGGGGCGAGGCTCGTGAAGGTGGGGCAGATGGTCCGCGGTGAGCGCCACCCGCCCGGTCCATCGGTAGGCCCACTCGTGCGACGCGACCTGGGGGAAGAACCGCGCCGCCACACCCTCGAGCCGGGCGAAGAGCGCGGGGTCTCCGGCATCGTTCAAGGGCCCGCGGCCACCCATGATCAGGCGTCCCCCCGGGTCCAGCCGGAAATAGAAGAGGATGCGCCTGAGATCGGAGACGACCTGCCCGCCGGGCAGGACGCGCTGGCGCACCTCGAGGGGGAGGGGCTGCGTGGCAACCTGGTAGCTCTGGACCGGCAGCACGGTGCGGGCGAGGCCGGGCCAGAGGTCGTCCGTGTAGCCGTTGGTGGCGAGGATCACGGAGTTCGCCGTCACCGTTCCCCCCGGGGTGGTGACCCGCCACGTCCCCGCGTGCGACTCGAGCCGCGTGACCGGAGAGCGGCCGTGAACCACCGCTCCTGCATCGCCCGCCGCCCGGGCCAGCCCGCGCACGTACGCCAGCGGCTGCAGGGCGCCGGCCCGTCGATCGAGCAGCCCGCCGGCGTAGACGGCGGTGCCGGTCAGCTCGGCGATCCGGACGCGATCCAGGAGCTCCACCGGCGCGCCGCGCCGCTGCCATTGCTCCGCGCGGCCGCTCAGGATGTCCACGCCCGCCGCGTTCGGCGCCCCGCTGATCCAGCCGCACTGCTGAGCGTGGCAGGCGATCTTGTGGCGTCCGATCAGGTCGAAGACGAAGTCGGCCGCTGCCCCCGCGATCTGCCACATCCGCCGGCCGGTCTCCGGGCCAAAGCGCCGCTCCAGGGTATCGGGATCGTCCTTGAGGCCGGGAATGACCTGGCCGCCGTTGCGCCCCGAGGCGCCCCAGCCCGGCGCCGCCCCGTCGAGGACGACGGCATCGGCGCCGCGCTCGGCCAGGTGCAGGGCAGCGGACAGGCCCGTGTAGCCCCCGCCGACCACCGCGACGTCGGCGCGGCGGTCGCCGTGGAGCGGGGAGGCCTCGGGCCCGGGTTCGGCGGTCGCTGCCCATGCCGAGGAAAGCACATCGTGGGACGAGGACGCGTGGGTCATCGGTCGGTCCCTCCCGGCCAGCGCCGCCCCGGCGTCACATCGCCGCGGTGGTCCGGAGGCCCGTCTTGAGGTACTTGGTATCGCGATAATCCCCGGACAGCACCGGTGCGTGCTTCGCCGCCCCGGACGGAGCCAGGCCCTCGATGAGCACGTCGTAGTTGGGATGGTTGAAGAACGCGATCGACAGCCGCGGCGGGTGGTGCCCCCCGACCCCTGGCGGATTGACCACCCGGTGCAGGTTCGACAGCCAGCGGTCGTTCGTCCAGCGCATCAGCAGATCACCGATGTTGATGACGAAGTGTTCGGACGGCGTGTGGACATCGATCCACTCGCCACGTCGCGTCCGCACCTGGAGCCCACCCGGCACGTCCTCCCCGTTCAGGATCGTGATCGACCCGTAGTCGGTGTGAGCCCCGGCGCGGAGCTGCCCGGCGAGCGGGGGCCGGAGCTGCCGCGGGTAGTAGTTCAGGCGCATCGTCCCGATCGAGCGAGCGACCTTGTCGTCGAAGAACCGCTCCTCGATACCGAGGGCCACGGCCGCGAGGCGCATGAGGACGATGACCAGCCGATCCATCGCGCGGTAGTACACCGTGGCCGCCTCGCCGAAACGGCCTGGGCGGTCAGGCCAGATGTTCGGCGCGAAGAACTCCCGCCCGCGCTCGCTGGTGAAGTACGGGTCGTCGGTCACGTCGACAGGGCCCACGTGGAAGAACTCCTTCAGGTCCGGGGGAGCCACCTCGTCGTTGGCGCGGGCGAGGGCCTCCCCGGCGAACACGTGGTATCCCCGCGGGGTTCCTTCCACCGGGTGACGCGCCTGGAGCTTCTCCGGGAGGGGCAGAGCGAAGAAGTCGTGAGCCACCTGGCGCAGGCCCTGCACCAGAGGCGCCGGGACGCCGTGTCCGGCGATGGCAAAGAAGCCGATCTCGCAGCACGCCTCGTCGATCTGCCGGGCCACCCGCTCGCGGTCCCGCCGATCGCCGCGCCGGGCGGGTTCAAGATCGATCGTGGGCACCCTGCTCATGCTCCCTCTCCTTGTCGGCCTCGCGGGCGCCGCTCAGTGATAGTAGGCGCCCCCGTCCACCACGAGCGTTTGACCGGTGACGAAGGCCGCGGCGTCGCCGAGGAAGAAGGCGATGGCCCCGACCAGGTCGGAGGGGTACATCTCGCGCCGGAGCGCCCGCGTGCGAACGCCGAAGTCCCTGACGCCCCCCGCCAGCACTGGATTCTGAAGGAGCCCCTCGCTCAGGGTCAACCCCGGCGCCACGCTGTTCACGAGGATGGCGTCCGGACCGAGCTCGGTGGCAAGCGAGCGCGTCATGGACACCACCGCCCCCTTGCTGGCCACGTAGTGGAGCATGTCCGGGTTGCCCTTGAACGCGACGCCCGACGAAATGTTGACGATTCGCCCCCCGCCCTGGCGCCTGAAGGCCGGGACCACCGCGCGACAGCACAGGAAGACGCCGACCACGTTCACGTCCAGGACGCGCCGCCACTCCTCCGCGGACAGCGCCTCGAATGGCGTGGGGCGGAGCGACGAGTAGATCCCCGCGTTGTTGACGAGCCCGTCGACCCGGCCGAAACGATCCAGGGTTGCCCCGACCATGGCCTCCACGTCGCGCTCGACGGACACGTCGGCGCCAACGGCAAGTGCGACGGCCCCGCTCGCCTCGATCTTCGCCGCCGCCGTCTCGGCCCCGGCCCTGTCCGCTACCACCACCGAGGCGCCCTGGCCTGCGAGATGCTCGCAGACGGCGTACCCGATGCCCATGGCCCCACCGGTGACGATGACCACCTTGCCCGCGACGCTCAATGCCTGCTCCTCCCCCGAGCTCGGCCGACCTGCCGTTGTCCTGCGAAGGGCGCCATCTCCCCGGCGATCGCTCCGCCCGGTCGGGGCGCCTCTCTTCCGGGTGAATCGCTCGCCGCCCGGACGCCGCCGCGGCGCCGCCGGCTGTATCCTGCGCGGATCGCGGCCAGGGCGCAAGTCAGCGACACCCCGGCCGATCCGTCGCAGCTCCTGCGGCGGCACCACGGTCGGCGCCGCGCTCTTGATGCGGGCGGCGGGCCGCGCTAGTATCCCGAGTCAACGTTGGTCGATTCACGGCGCTGGGTGGGGCGGAGGCCCTCCCCGCGAGACCGTGGCTTCTGAGGATTGCCGAGGCCAGCCACCATCCATCTCGTGGCCCCATTGAGTGCCGGCGACGCTCCCGCGTTACAGGCGTGCCCCGCGGGGAGGCCCCCCCGCCCCGCCCGGCTTTGTCGGCAGATCTCTGACTCGGACGACCAGTGTCCGTCTCTGCCGTCAGGGCAACGTGCTCCGGCTCGCGTCCAGTTCGCCCCCGACGCTGGCGGCGGCTGACGCGCGGCACCGGATGAGGCGACACGGGGCAAGTCGCATGAGGACGACCCGATGATCGGACAAGTGCTGTCCGCGCGGCGCCGGCGCTGCCGCGCCCGACCGCGACCGGCGTGCGTGGCGCTGGCCCTCGCCCTCACCGCGGTCGGCTGCGGCAGCGGGACAGCCACGAGGGACCTCCCGCCGTTCGTGACGGCCCCCGACGCCGCCTCGATGCCCGACCTCGTCGTCGCCCGCCTCCAGGTGCGCCAGTACATCGAGTCCGGGCGCTACGCGGCAGACATGGCCACCGTGGCGGCCCAGGCGCGCGACCATCTGGAGCGCCGGGCGCGCGCGGGCGGGCGGCTCGCGATCGTGCTCGACATCGACGAGACGTCGCTGTCGAACCTCCCGGCCCTCGAGGCCAATCAGTACAGCCGCATCCTCGGCGGCCCGTGCGACGACCTGCCTCGCGGGCCCTGTGGGATGGTGCGCTGGATCGGGCTCGCGCAGGGGGAACCCATCCGGCCCGTGCGCGAGCTAGCGGCCCGCGCCCGCCGGCTCGGCGTCGCCGTCTTTCTCGTCAGCGGCCGGGCGGAGTCGATGCGAGCCGCCACGGCGCGCAACCTGCGCGAGGCGGGGTACGAGTGGACAGGCCTCGTGCTCCAGCCGGACGATCAGCCACGGATGCCTTCGGCGGCGGACTTCAAGGCCCCCGAGCGCCAGCGCATCGTGGACCAGGGCTATGCGATCGTCGCCAACGTGGGCGATCAGGTGAGCGACCTCGCGGGCGGATATGCCGAGCGCGCCTACAAGCTCCCGAACCCCATGTATGTGATCCCGTAGCAACGCGCCGGGCCGCGCGCCCGACCGAACCATCACCTGGCCGCCGTGCGGCGCGTGGCCGGTGCGTGCGGCGCATGGCCGGCGCGTGGAGCACATGGGTGGAGCACATGGTAGGATGAGCCCGATGCGGCCCACGCGGTTTCTGTGTCTTCCCCATGTTCTTGCCTGGATGGCGCGCGCTTCCTGAGCCCGATCCCGGCGGAACCCGTGAGGGAGTCCGGCGAGGCCGCCCGGCGCGGGTGCGCTCCAAGGCCGTCACGCCTTCACGGCGCCGCGCCCGCTCCTCTTCCCCCGAACGTCCAGGACAACCCGCGGACGTGATCATCGTCGGCGCGGGCGCCCCGGGTGTGGTTGCCCGCGCCCTGCTGGGGGCGGTCCCCGAGCGCGTCGTCCGGTTCGCGCCCTGCGCCGCCCTGGTGACAGCGCCCCCCGGCCGGGGGCGCCGGCGGGAACGCAAGGCGCCACCCCTCTCGCCGCCGGTCGTCCGGGGCGCATGGCCGCGCGCCGTGCCTGCTCGCGCAGGGGCGTGACGCCCGTGGCCCTCCTCTTTCCCTTCGGGGACTACTGGTGGTTCTACCTGGCCTTCACCGCTGGCGTGCTCGTGGTCATGGCGATCGACCTCGGCATCTTCCACCGCGACGCGCACGAGGTGCGGTTCCGGGAAGCCGCGACGTGGAGCGCCGTGTGGGTGACGCTCGCCCTGACCTTCAACGGGGCCCTGTACTTCTACTCCTCGTGGGCCTTCGCGCGCGACGCGCGGCTCGCCGCCCTGCCCGGCTTCAGCCCCGAGGCGGCCGCGGGACAGGTCGCCCTCGAGTTCCTGACGGGCTACCTGGTCGAGTACTCGCTCTCGGTCGACAACATCTTCGTGTTCATCCTGGTCTTCCGGTACTTCGGAGTCCAGGCTCAGTACCAGCACCGCGTGCTCTTCTACGGCATCCTCGGCGCCCTCGTATTCCGCGCCCTCTTCATCGCCCTCGGGTCCGTCCTGATGCAGTTCCACTGGGTGGTGTGGGTGTTCGGGGCGTTCCTGATCTTCACGGGCATCAAGATGGCGTTCTCCTCGGGCGACTCGGTGGATCCGGAGCGGAACCTGCTGGTGCGGCTCTTCCGCCGGGTGTGCCCGGTGACGCCCCGGTTCCACGGCCAGCGGTTCTTCGTCCCCGTGGATGGCCGCTGGCAGGCCACTCCGCTCTTCCTGACCCTCCTGTGCCTGGAGGCGAGCGACATCGTCTTCGCGATCGACTCCGTGCCGGCCATCTATGCCCTGACCGCCGAGCCCCTCATCGTCTTCACGTCGAACATCTTCGCGATCCTGGGCCTGCGCTCGATGTACTTCATGCTCGGAGGCGCCCTGCAGCGCTTCCATCTCCTGCGCTTCGGGCTCGCCGGCGTGCTGGTCTTCGTCGGCCTCAAGATGGTGGCGCTCGACGCCTGGTACGGGGGCAAGTTCCCGATTGCGGTGTCGCTCGTCATCATCGCCGTGCTGATCCTCGCCTCGGTGGTGGCGTCGCTCATCGTGCCCCCCAGGCCGGAGGCGAGCGGCGAGCCGCTGGCCGAGCACCAGGGGAAGGAACCCGCCGTCCGCGAGGGGGATGGCCACTCGGCTTGACCTGAGGGGCCGGCTGCATACACTACCTGGGTGACTCCAGGTCCCGGCCTCATCGGCGGCTCCCCCCGGCGCAAAGACGACCAGCGGCTCCTCACCGGCGCGGGCCGCTTCCTCGAAGACCTGGTCGAGGCCGGGATGCTCCACCTGGGCGTGGTGCGCAGCGTCCACGCCCACGCGCGCGTCCTGAAAGTCGAGACGGGCGAGGCGCGTGTCCGGGCCGGCGTGGTGGCGGTGTGGACCGCCGCCGACCTGCCCGAGGTCTCGCGGCCCGTGATGGCGGGCAGTGCCGGCGTCCACAAGGACCGGCCGTTCCGCGTGCCCGTGCTCGCCGGCGAGATCGTGCGGTACGTCGGCGAGCCCGTGGCCGTGGTGGTCGCCGAGAGCCCCTACCTGCTCGCCGACGCCATGGAGGCGGTAGCGGTCGAGTACGAGCCTCGGACGCCGCTGGTCGAGCCCGAGGACGCGCTGCGTTCCCCCGTGCGACTGCACGAGAGCTGGGCGGACAACGCGGCGCTCCAGGTCCGCGGCGCGGTCGGCGACATCGATGCGGGCTTCCGCGAGGCGGACGTGGTGGTGAGCGAGCGCTTCCGCCACGCGCGCCTCGCCGGCGTGCCCATCGAGACTCGCGGCGCTCTCGCGTACCGTGATGCCAGGTCGGGACGCCTCACCATCTGGGCCTCCGTGCAGAGCCCCTACGCCCAGCGGGACACCATCGCCAGCATCCTGGGCCTCGCCGCCGAGGACGTGCGCGTGCTCGTGCCGGACGTGGGGGGGGGCTTCGGGCCCAAGGGCGCCGTCTACCCCGACGAGGTGCTCGTGGCCGCGGCCACGCTCCGGCTCGGACGCCCGGTCCGGTGGGTGGAGGGCCGGGGCGAGAGCTTCGCGGCCATGGGGCACGACCGCGACCAGGTGCACCGGGCGCGCATCGGCTTCCGCCACGACGGGACCATCGCCGCGGTGGAGGACGCCTTCCTCGCCGACGTCGGCGCCTACCCCGTGCAGGGGAGCGGGCTCACCGCCAACACCGTCAACCACATGCCCGGGCCCTACCGCGTGGCCCACTACCGGAGCACCGGCACCAGCGTCGTCACCAGCAAGACGCTGAATGCGGCGTACCGAGCGGCCGGCCGGCCCGAGGCCGTCTTCGTCATGGAGCGCCTGATGGATCTGGGCGCGCGGCGTCTCGGCCTCGATCCCGCGGAGATCCGCCGCCGCAATCTCATCCATCCGGAAGAGATGCCGTACCGGCCCGGCCTCACCTACAAGGACGGCGTGCCCGTATCCTACGACCCCGGCGACTTCCCCGGCGCCTTCGCGCGAGCCCTGGCCCTCCTCGACTACGACAGCTGGCGCCGGCGTCAGCGGGAACCGGCGGACGGCCCGCGACGGATCGGCGTCGGCCTGGGGTGCTACGCCCAGGGCACCGGGCTGGGTCCGTTCGAGGGCGCCACGGTGCGCGTGGACCCGAGCGGCAAGGTGTACGTCTTCATCGGGGTGACGGCGCAGGGCCAGGGGCACGGGACGACGCTGGCCCAGGTCGCCGCCGAGGAGCTCGGCGCCGCGCTCAACGACGTGGAGGTTGTCGCCGGCGACACCGGCATGTTCCCGTACGGCATGGGCACGGGCGGCAGCCGCGTGGCCGCCAACGCCGGGCCCGCAGTGGCGCGGACCGCGCGGGAGGTGCGCGAACGCGCCACCCAGGTCGCCGCCGAGTTGCTGGAGTGCGCGCCCGCGGACGTGCGCATCGAGCGGAGCCGAGCCTACGTGGCCGGCGTACCCGACCGCTTCGTGGCCCTCGGCCGGCTCGCCCAGGCCGCCGTGAGGTCGAAGGCCCTCCGCGGCGCCGTCGGCGAGCCGGGGCTGAACGCGTGCACCTACTTCTACCCGGACACCGTGACGTGGGCCTTCGGCACCCACGCCTGCGCCGTGGAGGTCGACGTGGAGACGGCGCGGGTCCGGCTGCTTCGCTACGTGGTCGTGCACGATCCCGGGCGCGCGATCAATCCCGTCGTCGTCGAGGGGCAGCTCCAGGGGGGCGCCGTGCAGGGGATCGGCGCGGGCTTGCTGGAGGAGATCCGCTACGACGAGGGGGGCCAGCTCCTGAGCGGCAGCCTGATGGACTACGCCATCCCCCGGGCCGACGACCTGCCATCGATCGACGTCGCCCTCGACGAGCACCGCTCGATCGTGAACCCCCTGGGCGTCAAGGGCGTCGGCGAGAGCGGGTGCATCCCCGCCGCCGCCGCGATCGCCAATGCCATCGAGGACGCGGTGGCCGACCGCGGCGTGACCATCCGCGAGGTCCCGGTGACGCCGGCGCGGCTATTCGCCGCGCTCCGGCCACCGGCCTGAGCGCCCGGCCCCCGTCTCAACCCGGCCGCCCGACCCGGCCTTGCCGCCGGCTTCATCCCATGGCGAAGGTCATCACAGCTTCTGAGCCCCCGCCAGCTTGCCGATCTCGCGGTCGCAGGTGCCGAGGGGAAGATGGCCGGCCTTGCGCGCCGCCTCGAGCACGAGGCAATCCGAGAATCCCAGCGCCGGCCGTTTCCGGTAGTGGGCGAGGGCGGCGGCCATCGCATCCGCGTCCTGGATGGTCAGGTCCTTGTGCATACCGTCAACGCCGGCATCTACGGCATGAGGTCGGCAACGGCGATGGCCGCAAACGGGACGGCGAGCGGGGCGATGGCGCCGAGGGCATCGAGGGTTCGGCGCTGCCCGTACTGCCAGCCGAAGAGCGCCCGCGACGCGGCGACGGGCTGGCGGTAGATTTCGAGCTCCCGGTCGACCAGGTTGACGATCCAGAAGTCGATGACGGCGGCGCGCGCATAGAGGCTGCCCTTGTGCTCCCGGTCGAAGCGGAGGCTGGTCTCCGCGACCTCGACGATGAGGACAGGATCCGCGGGATGCGCCAGAGAACTGGCGCGCGGTTCACCGGCCACAACGGACAGATCCGGCTCCGGCTCGGATTCAGCCTCGAGCGCGACCGGGAGCTGGACCCGCACGCGCCACGCTGGCCCGAACGCCCGCTGCAGGGCGCGGAGCGCGAGCTCGATGGCCACGGCATGACGGCTGCCCTGCGGCTCGCGGACCACGAGCTGGCCGCCCAGGAGCTCGATCCGCTCGTCGGGGCGAAAGCTCCCCCCCGCGATGAGCTGGTCATACTCGGCCCGCGTCCAGGGGCGGTTGCGGATGGGATAGGTCGCCACGAGCGCAGGCTATCCTCCCCCGATCGCCCGGTCAATGTGCTGGACCGGATACAATTGCCGCCCGGCACGGCGCCAGCGGGCGCACGCGGGATAGCCTCTGCAGGATCAAACAGCCAGTCCTGGCGGGGCGGGGCCACCCGCACAGTGGGGTACGCTCGCCGCCATGACCCGTCGGGCCTTCGCCCTCACGCGGCTGCTCC
>DATKEI010000277.1:0-5096 GCA_035544455.1 Binatia bacterium
AGCCCGGGGCGAAGGCGGGAGGCTCCCCGAAGCGGAGCGAGAAGTCCAGCCGCTTGCCCAGCAGGAGCACGACGTCGGCCTCGGCGAGCGCGCCCACGCCCGCGTGGAGCCAGGGATCGTTGACCCCGCGCGGGCTCTCCATCGGAAGCGCAGGGATCCCGGTCACGGACGCCAGCGCATCCGCCGACGCGCGCCGCGGCGGTCGCGCCATGGCCGGGCCGAGCAGGATGAGGGGTCGCCGCGCCGCGCCGAGGGCCTCCAGGATCTCCTCGATCTCGGAGCGGCTCAGGGGCGCAACAGCGGAGGGCGCGGAGGCCGCCGGCTTGGGAGCGTCCACACGGGCCTCGAGAAGATCGCCAGGAAGGCTCACGTGCACCGGCCCCGGCCGGCCGCTCACGGCAACCGCGAGCGCGGTGGCGATGTCGGCGCCGAGGGTCGCGCCGCTGCGCGCGACCCACGCCGCCTTGGTCACGGGACGCGCGGCCGCAACCTGGTCCACCTCCTGGAAGGCTCCACGGCCGATCTGGCCGAGCGGCGCGTGCCCGCTGAGGAGGACCATCGGCGACTCGGCCATCAGCGCGCCGTAGAGGGCGGAGACGGCGTTCAGGTGCCCCGGTCCGGCCGTCACCAGGGCCACGCCGGGCTGGCCCGTGAGCCGGCCCCAGGCGTCGGCCATGTGGACAGCGGCGGCCTCGTGTCTCGTGTGGACGATGGCGGGCCCGCCGGCGATCGTGGCGTCGTAGATGGAGAGGATCTGGTTGCCGGAGAGCGAAAACAGGTGGGGGACGCCGGCCTGGACCAGCGCCTCGACGACCAGGGCGGCGCCCGTGGACGGTCCGGTCACGGCCGCACGCCCTGGAATGCGTCCCTGCCTTGACTCGTCATGCGGGCATTCTATGTCAGGCGCCGCGCGCGAGCTCGCCGCCGCTGGCCCCCCTCGATGGATTCGCGGCCGGGCGGACGGCGCTCCGGTGTCCTGGCACCAGGACGAGGCCCACGGGGTCTACGAGTTCCGCGGGGAGTCGGGGAAGGCGATGCGCGTCCGGGTCTCGCGCTCCCAGCTCGCGGCCGGGCCCGATGTCTGCGCAGCCCCTCCCGCCCGGGGTCGGCGGCGACACGGCCTCTCTGGTGGGCATCTCGTGGGCCCGCGGCGGACGGTCCCCGTCGGCTCGGGCGCGCGAACGCGGCCGGGCGGCGTCCGTTCGCGCACATTGACCGGGAGGGATCGGGCGCGATAGCCTCGGGGCACCGCGGCCCGGGCGCCGCGCCGGCGCCGACCGGAGCCGTCCCACAGGAGGCCTGCACATGGCACGCACGAGCATCGAGGTGGCAAAGGTCACTCCGCACTGTGGAGCCGAGATCCACGGGGTCGACCTCGCGGAGGCCGTCGACGAGACCACCTTCCAGGAGATCCACAAGGCCCTGGCCGAGAACTGCGTCATCTTCTTCCGGGACCAGCAGATCACCCCCGAGCAGCAGAAGGCCTTCGGGCGGCGGTTCGGAGAGCTCCACATCCATCCGGCGTACCCGATGCTGCTCGAGGGGCATCCGGAGATCATGGTGATCTACGCCGATGAGCGCTCGAAGCGCGTGGCCGGCGAGGACTGGCATTCCGACGTCTCCTGCGACGCCGAGCCGCCCCTCGGGACCATCCTGCGCATGCTCGAGGTGCCCCCGGTCGGCGGGGACACCCTGTTCGCCAGCATGTATGCGGCCTACGAGACGCTGTCCGAACCCATGAAGCGGCTGCTCGAGGGGATGACGGCGATCCACGACGGTGAGCACGTCTACCGGGGTCGCTACGAGGGTGTCCGGGACGAGGGCAAGGTCTATCCAAGGACAGAGCATCCGGTGATCCGGACCCACCCCGTCACCGGGCGCAAGGGGCTCTTCGTCAACCGGACGTTCACCACCCGCATCGTCCAGCTCCGGAAGCACGAGAGCGACGCGGTGCTGGAGATGCTCTATCGCCACGTCGAGACCCCCGAGGTCCAGTGTCGATGGAGGTGGCAGCCGGACTCGATCGCCTTCTGGGACAACCGGTGCGCCCAGCATCACGCGATGTGGGACTACTACCCGAACCGCCGCCGTGGCCTGCGGGTGACGATCAAGGGCGACCGCCCCTTCTATCGGCCCTGAAGCCTCGCGGCGTTCGCCCCGAGGGGCGCGCCGGTCATCTCAGGGTCGGGCCTGGTCGGGTCGCCGCCCCGGTCCGGCGCTCGTGCGCGGGCGACCATCCTCGAAGGCGGGCACCCACCAGGGCGCCAGGAGGGCGACCCGCCGGCCCGGCGCCGTCACCCACCGCTCCTCGCGGCGTCGACGACGGCGTCGAGGGCGTGGTCCGGCACATCGAGCGGCAAGGCGCAGCCGGGGGCCACGATCAGGCCCGTTCCCGCGGCCTGACGGATGGCGTCGCGCACCTCGGCTGCCGCCGCCGCGGCAGACGCGCGGCGAAGCGTGTCGCCCTCGTTCAGGCCCCCGACGAGCGCGCGGGCGGTCCGGCGGCGCGCCTCGGCGAGGGCCGGCGCGGTCAGCCGATCGGGCCAGTTGATCGCGTGCACGGGCAGGCCGGCCAGGAGGTCGAAGTAGATGTCGCGTCCGTGGATGTGCAGGAGCGTGATCCGGGAGCCCCGCATTCCGCGCTCGACCACCCGCTGGGCGTAGGGCACTTCCCACCGCGTCGTCTCCTCGCGACTGAACGCCTCGAGACAGGACGACTGGGTGGCGAAGAAGAAGCCGTCCGCCCCGGCCTCGAGGGCGGAAGCCGCGTGCCGGCTCGTGGTCTCCGCGATGACGGCGAGCGCGGCCGCCACCGCGTCCGGGGCGGTGCGAAGGTCGCTCCGCAGGCGATCGCCGGCGAGCTTGCGCGCGATGGTCAGCGGTGTATAGACGGTGTGCAGGATGGGCGCGTCGTCGGCGCGGCCCTGCCGGATCAGCCGGATCGCCTCCAGCTCCCGCCCGAGGGCGCCCGCCCCCGGGTCGATCGGCTTGATCCGCGCCCAGTCGCCCCGGCTCTGGACGGCGTGCTGGGTGCACTGCTTGGCGCCGTACGGCGAGCCGCGATACGCCACCCGGCATCCCCAGTCCTCCACGCAGTAGACTCCGCTCGACATGACCTTGATGAAGTCGAGGTCCCACCGGCGGTGGAACTCGAGCATGGCCTGGGCCAGACCCGCAGCGGTGTGGTCAACCGCGGGCACGTGGCGCCAGAAGGACACGGGAACGCGATCGACGGGGCGGCGGGAGAGCACCGCCTGGAGGCGCTCGGTCTTCGTCATGGCCGCGCGTCCATATCAGAGCGCGGTCAGAAGATCGCGCGGCCGGCGTCGAGCATGGGCGCGGTGCCGGTCCATGAAGGACGACTCGTTGCCGGCGCCCATCACGGCTCAGGCCAGCGTGAGCGAGTGGCCCGGCCGGACGACAAGGCGCCCCATCGCACCTTCGACCCAGCTCGCCCCCGGGGCAAGCACGGCCGACGCGGACCGCACGAGGAACGACGCGGGGGCGAGTCCGGGGGGCGGGGCGCCCCGGTCCCTCAGCGCGCGCGCCGCGTGCATCAGGCGCCGGCGGACCTGGATGATCGCGGTGTCGCTGGTCCCGAGCCGCTCCTGCGTCCGGTCGACGATGTGCCCCTGGCTCTCCTGGATCGCCTGGTCCTGCACGCCAAAGCCGGGGATGCCGCAGAACATCGACGTCCGGTGGAGCTCCCAGTCCATGAAGTAGTCGTTGTCGCGGCTGGCCGCGGTGCGCACGTCCCCGTAGGGGTCGGACGTGGCCGGCGCGTAGTCGCACACGTGGGCGCCCTTGCCCTCGACGTGCAGGGCGATCTCCTCCGGCGTGAGCGGGCGCTCGGTGTGCCAGGTGACCATCCAGTTCACCACGTGCGTGTCGTCCATCGGCACCCAGATGTGGGACTGGACGATCTTCTCGTCGAGACCGGTCGGCGGCATCGTGTAGAAGGGGAGCAAGAACTGGGTGATGCGCCAGTACCACTGTCCGTCCGGGTGCCCGCGCCGCGCGCCGATCAGGACGCCATAGTCCGTGTCGACCACGTCGAAGCGCGGGGCCCGATCGCCGGTCTGCACGGCCGCGCCCACCCCGAAGCTGGCCCGGTCCATCGCGCCGGTGACCGCGTCGTCGGTGTGGTCGAGCGGCGCGTGGAGGAAGGAGATGTGGCTCGAGTCGATCCCGCCCTCGAGCGCCTGGAACCAGTTGCAGTCCTGGACGCGCTTGGAGGCGAAGACATGGCTCTCGTGCAGGAGTGTCCATTCCAGGTCGGGCATCGGCGGTGGGCCGCCCGGGCCCATGTACGCCCAGATCATGCCCCCCCGCTCGGCACAGGGATAGGCGGCGTGGCATACCTTGGGGGCGAAGCTCGACTCCGGGGGCTCGCTCGGCATCTCCACGCACTGGCCGTCCAGCGCAAACTTCCAGCCGTGGTAGACGCAGCGCATCCCGGCCTCCTCGACGCGGCCGAAGTAGAGGGAGGCGCCCCGGTGAGGACAGAACTCACCGATCAGCCCGGGTAGCCCGCGCAGCGTCCGGTAGGCGACGAGGCGCTCGCCCAGGAGCTGGACTCGCTTGGCGCGGCCGCCGGCGGCGAGCTCGGCGGACTGGACGACCGGAATCCAGTAGCGGCGGATGAGGTCGCCCATGGCAGTGCCCGGGCCCGTTCGGGTCAGGAGCTCGTTGTCGTCGCGGCTCAGCATGGTTCTCGCCTCCTGGCTACCGAAGGTACCAGCCCACGGCCCCGGCCCTCAAGGGCCCGGCAATAGCCGCCGGCCGGCCGCGATCCACGGGGACGTGTGCGGAAACGGCACGGTCCGGGCCGCCATGTGGCGACCCGGACCGTCGTGATGCGAAGGAACCGCGACGCGCCCTGACCTCGCGGCCGGGTCCGGACGAGGCCGGCGGCTCCCGCGAGCGGCCTCCGGTGAATCCCGGTCTAGAAGTCGCCGTGCGGCATGGGCGGCGCCGCCGCCGGCTTGTCCTCCGGAAGGTCCGTGATCAGCGCCTCCGTCGTCAGCAGCAGCCCCGCCACCGACGCCGCGTTCTGCAGCGCCACCCGCTCGACCTTCGTGGGGTCGATGATCCCC
>DATKEI010000278.1:0-22702 GCA_035544455.1 Binatia bacterium
GGGCGACCGGGTGCGCGTGAACGCGCCCCAGGGCGTCCTGACGCCGGAGCTGCACGCGGACCTCCTGGCCCGCAAGCCGGAGATCCTGGCGTTCCTGCACGCGGCGATCCCGGGGCGCTCGACGCTGGTCCCGATCCAGCCCCACGGGTCACGGCCGGCGTTCTTCGGGATCCCCGGGCACAACGGAGACGTGTTCTGCTACGTCCGGCTCGCCCACCACCTCGGGCCCGACCAGCCGTTCTACGCCTTTCGAGCTTCCCGGAGTACACGGCGCCGTGCCGCCGCTCACCGATCTGAAGGCCCTGGTGGCCCGCTACGTGGTGGATCTCAGGTCCTTCCAACGGTCGTGATCGTACGCTCGCGGGAAGAGATCCTATCAACGCTCGATGCCGACGGCACATTGCATGGCCTGCCATTCATGCCGGAAATGCTGGATTGGTGTGGTAAGCCCTTTCGCGTCGAACGACGGGTTGAGAAGACCTGCGTAGACGTAGCGCCTCCTGTCTACTCCATGCGACGTTTTGCTGCAAACGACGTGGTCTTCTTGGGAGGGCTACGGTGTGATGGTCACGGTCACGACGGATGCAAGCGTGGCTGCAAGATCTTCTGGAAAGAGGATTGGTTACAGGTCGGTGAGACGGCCTCGTGCGCCGCCGCCTCCGGGCCGAACCGCGGACGCCCGGCACCTGGCGCCTCCCGCGAGCGGGGCCGGCCAGCGCGACCGACCGCCGAGGCGGAGCACACGGTGACGGAGATCTGCCACCGGCTTGTCGCAAGGTGTCAACTCGCCGACGGGTCGCCGCCGCACCCGACGCGCTCGGTGGCTGTCCAGCGAGACGTAACCGGTTGACGGGAATGCGCTTTCGCGCAAGATGCGGCGTGCGCGCCAGCCGGCCCGGCGTCTGGCACGTCCGCTGCTCACAGGGATCGCGCGAAGCGGAGCGATAGCGGCAGGCGACGTGTGCGACCCATCCCTCAGGTGGGCGCCAGCTCCAGCGCCTCCGCGCTGTCAGGAACGGACGCAGTGGCGATTGCCCCGAGCCGGTGATCCCCGGCCCTCAACTGCACCCCGCGTGCGGGAGCCAGCTCGATGAGATACGGCGTGATGGTCATGCTGCTGCTGTTCGCGATGCCAGACGTGGCCAGTGCCCAGGCATGGGCCCCACCGATCGGGATTCCCCATCCGGGGGCGTGGTTTCTGAAGACAGAGGGCAACGTGCAGCTCGTGACTGCGGGCGGGACCTCGCGGACCTTCACGGGCACCGGGACAGCCAATGCCCCGATCATCTTCCGGGGCGTCAACAACCCGCGGTTCACCGGCTCCGTCACGATCAGCGGATCCTACGTCATCGTGGAGAACATCGATGCGGACGGCGGGGGCGTGAACCTCACGGGGGAGCACGTCGCCCTCCGGAGCTCCGAGGTTCGCAATGCGAACAAGGGCACGATGGTCCAGATCTCCGGAACCGATGTCGTCGTCTACGGCAACCGCATCCACGGCAACGGCGACGCCGATTCGTCGTCGGAGGCGGATCGGCACGGGGTCGGGGGCGGGGGCAACCGCATCTGGATCGTCGACAACGAGATCTACCGGAACGGCGGCGACTCCGTCCAGTTCGGACACAACGGGGGGAACCGCTTCGGGACCATCTACATCGGGCGCAACGTGATGCACCACGACCGCGAGAACGCCGTGGACATCAAGGAGGTGTCGAACGTCGTCATCTCGCAGAACACGATGTACGGGTACCGGGCGACGTCGTCGTCCGAGGGGGCGGCGGTGGTCCTCCACTACTGCCCGGTCAACGCGCAGGTGATCTTCAACACCATCTACGACAGCTCCGTCGGCATCAGCGCCAGCAGCCTGAACTCGTCCTGCAACTCCTACCGGCCCGTGAAAATCGGCGTCATCGGCAACGTCATCTGGAACGTCGGCACCGGTATCCAGGGATGGGGCAGCGGCAAGGTCGCGGCCATCGTGGGCAACACGATCTACGGCACCGGCGGAGCAGGCATCAACGTCGCCAACCTCGGCACCGGCAGCGTGGTCGAGAACAACATCCTCTGGTCAATCCAGGGCCGTCCGACCGCCTTCAGCGGCGGGACGCCGGCGCTGCGCAACAACCTCTTGGACACCGCGAACCCGCAGTTCGTGAATCCTGACGCGGGAGACTTTCACCTGCGCAGCACCAGTCCCGCCATCGGCGCCGGGGTCGCGTCCGCGGCCTACGCCACGTACCAGAGCCTGTACGGCGTGCCCATCTCCGTGGACCGCGACGGCGTGCCTCGTCCCAGCGGCGGCACGTGGGACATCGGCGCGTACGAATTCGTCTCCGGCGGCACACCGTCCGGCCCGCCCGCCGCGCCGACCGGCCTGACCGTTCGCTAAAGCCCCGAGCACGAGATGTGCCGACGCGCCCGGCGGGCGGGCCTCCCCGCGGGACCCGCTGAGGCGAGCTAGCGTGCTGAGTCAGAAATGTGCCGACAAAGCGGCGGGTGGGGCGGGGGCCGACGAACGTTCGACTCGGGACACTGGCGCGATCGAGTAGCAAACGGGGCCGGCGACCGGCCGCTGTCACGGCCCCTTCGCGGTGCCTCGCGGGCGCCACCCCGGCCGTGCCGGGTCATCGCGCAGCGGCGCGGGGTCGGGCCGTCGCCTCCGGCGCCGAGGGGTCCGCCCCCGGCGCGCGGTTGACGCACCGGCCATCGCGCCCGGCCGCATCACGCGTAGCCAATCGCGGTTCCCAACCCAGGGAGCGGGGTAGCCGGCGCTGCGGCCGGGTCAGGGGGCGAGGGTGTGCGGGAGGTGCTGGTCGGGGGTGGCGAGGGCAGCGCGCAGTGCGTCATGCGGTGAAGTTCGTGAGGCGGTGAGGGACACCGGCCCTCGCCGCGGCGCCGCGCTATCCGGCGCGCGGGGGCCGGCGGCGAGCCGAGGGGCCCGGCCCGGCGAGGGCACGGAGCGCCGGGGGCGGGCTCACCCTCAGCGCTCTCCCGAGCGGCGGCGCTGGATCCAGGACAATCCGGTGGCGCGGGGTCGGCGCGGCGGCGCCCCGTATCGCGTGTGGTAGCGATGGTTAACCGGCTGGCGATCCTCGCCATTGAACACCAGGCCGATGACCTTCTCGGGCTCCATCACCCCGAGAGCCTCGGCGAGGAGTTCCCGCGAGGTCCGGTGACAGGCGACGACGATCAGGTACCCGTCGACCCAGCGGCCCAGCACTCGCGCGTCGAGCACGTGCACCAGGGGCGGCGTATCGAGGATCACGAAGTCGAAGCGACTCCGGGCGTCGGCCAGAAGCTCCCCGAGCCGCGGTGCCTTGAACAGCTCGTAGGACCCCCTCGACGGTTCACCGGCGGCGATCACGCTCAGGTTGAAGACCCGGCACGGCTGGATGGCATCCTCGATGGACATGGACGGGTCCAGCACGAGGTCAGCCAGGGTCGGAGCGGCTCCCGCCCGAAGCCCGAGGCGACCGGCCACCGAGGGATTCCTGAGATCCGCATCGACCAGCAGCACGCGCGCCTCGTGCGCCTGCGCGAGCGCGCCCGCCACGTTGATGGCAGTGGTGGTCTTGCCGTCGCCCATCGTCGGGCTCGACACGGCGATCACGGCCAGGCCCGTCGTCCGGTGAGCCTTCTCGACCGCATAGCGCAGGGCGTGGTACTGCTCCGCCTCGAACGCGCCGGGGTGAAGCAGGCTGACGAGGCGATCGTCGATCCCCTCGCCGCTGTCCGGCTCGTGCCGCTCGGGACGCGGCGCCGGCCGCGGCGGGGCCGGGCGAGGGCCATCGGTGGGCTCCGCCCGGACGCCGCCGCCGTTCGGGATCGCCGGGGGCTCGGCCCGCGCGGGCGCCGTCGCCACGCCGGCCGCGGGTGGCGCGCTGGCGCCACCGGGGGACGGCGGGGGACGGTCCACTGGCGCGCTCTGCGCCTCGGGGCTTCGCGACGCCAGCTGGCGATCGCGCTCCGCCTGCTCGAGAGCCTTCAGGAACTTGCTCATCGCAGTATGACTCCTCGTATCATCCGGGCCCACTCGGCGATGCCTGCCGCGCCGAACGCGTCCAGGAGGTCGGGATGGATGGCCGCGCTCACCACGGCGACGCCCAGCAGCCCGACCGCGCCGAGCGCGGCCCACCCGGTGAACAGCGAAAGCGGACCGCGAGCGGTCGCGCGGGCCCGCGTCGATCGGCGTGGGCCGTCATCCAGGTACTCGATGGCCTCCTGCACGATGTCGCGGTCGATGCGGCGCTGCTGGTCCGCGTAGCCGATCAGGAGGCAATGGTCGCAGAGGATGTTCACGCGCCGCGGGATGCCCTGGGTGTGGGTGGCGATGCGGGCCAGGGCCGCCTCGGTGAACAGGCCGATGTCGCCGCCGGCGATGCGAACGCGCGTGCGGATGTAGTCTCGCGTCTCCTTGGCGGTGAGCGGCGGGATGTGGTACCGGAGGCCGATCCGCTGCTTGAGCTGCCGGAGGTCGGGCAGGTCGAGCTTGGCTCTCAGCTCCGGCTGGCCGACGAGCACGATCTGCAGCAGCTTCTCGGTCGGCGTCTCGAAGTTCGAGAGCAGCCGGATCTGCTCCAGCGTCTCCGGGGACAGGTTCTGGGCCTCGTCGACGATCAACACGGTCCGCAGGCCGGCCCGGCACCGCTCGGTCAGGAACGTGTTGAGCGCGAACAGGCGCTGGGCCTGCGAATCCCCGGGCCGGGGGATGCCGAGGTCCTCCAGCACGTACTCGATGATCTGGTCGAACGGCAGCGTGGTGTTGAACACGAACGCGACCGCCGTCTTCGCGTCCAGGCGCTTGAACAGGGCCTGCAGAAGGGTGGTCTTGCCGGTCCCCACCTCGCCCGTGAGCAGGATGAAGCCCTTGCCCTCCTGGAGCCCGTACGTGAGCTGGGCCAGCGCCTCCCGGTGACCCGGGGCGAGGTAGAGGAACCGGGGGTCCGGCGTCGTCTCGAACGGCTTGCTGAGGAACCCGTAGAAGTCGAGGTTCATGGCGTCCCTCCCCCGATCATGAGCCGCACCAGCGTCTCGTTGCCGTGCGCCATCACGTAGCCGCCCCAGACGGTCAAGACGAGGGCGGTCGCACCCGCCACCGAGCCGAGGGCGACGCGCCACCGACGGCGCCGGCGGTCGCGGGCGATCACGATCCGCGGCACCGCGCTCAGGACCGGCACCCGGGTGAAGGCCCGGAGCTGGTCCACCGAGTGGAACGAGGTGTCCAGTTTCTCGGCCGCCAGCAGGAGGACGGCGGCGGGAATGGCCGCGATGACCAGGGCCATGGCCAGCAGAAGGAGGCGTTTCGGCGCTGCCACCTCGGTGCCGGGCACGGCGGGATCGATCACACGGAACTGCTCCCCCTGCTGATGCTGCTCCATGCTCTCGGCCAGGCGCGCCTCGTCGAACCGCTTGGACAGGGTGAGGTACAGCTCCCTGGCCGACCCGTAGTCGCGCGACAGCTCGGTGAGGGCCTGCTCGACCCGCGGCGTGTTCTCGAGGCGGGCCCGGAGGTTCGCGATGTCCTGGTTGAGCTGCCCCTCCTGCGCCTTGAGTGTCTTGCTCTCCAGCTCCACCTCGGCGATCTGCTGGCGCAGCCGGATGAGCTGCGGATGCGTCGGCCCGGCCGCCGCGACCGGGCCGGCGGCTCGCTCCGTCGGTTCCTCCGCCGAGGGCGGGGGCGGGGCTGCCGTCAGCATCCGCTCCAGCTCGACCATCTCGGCCTTCATGCGAATGACGGACGGATGGGCGTCGGTGTGCCGCGTCCGGGCGATGGCCAGCTCGCGCCGCAAGTCGGCGAGCCGGGCGCTGGCCGGATCGACCATGACCGGTCCGCGGCCGGAGACCGGGTCGACCAGCACCGCGCTGCTTCCGGCTTGCTGGACGACCGCGGTCTGTTCTGACAGCTGCAGAGCGAGCAGGCTCCGGCGATCGTTTGCCCGGGCCTGGCTCTCGCCGTTCTGCCGGAGGCGGGAGTCGAGGCCCTCGAGGGTCGCGATGTTCGCGGCGAGCTGGCTCGGCAGCTGGCCGAGGTGGGTCCGGTTGAACTCACTCAGCTTCCGCTCGTGCTCGTCCAGGCGGCGCTTGGTCTCGGCCAGCTGCGTCTCCAGGAACTTCGCGGTTCCCGCCGCCTGGCGCTCCCGGGACTTCAGGTTCTCGTCGACGAAAAACGACGCCACCTCGTTCGCGACGTTGGCGACCTTCACCGGGTCCCGCCCCTGGAAGGTCACGGCGAAGGCCACCAGGCCGACCCGCAGATGCCGGGCCGGGGGGGCGCCGGGGACGAACCCGATGTCCTGCCGCACGCGCCCGACGGTGTGCTCCATGGGCTCGAGACCACGGAACTCCGGATACAGGTCGAACTGGGTGATCATCCGCTCGAGCCGCTCCCGGCTGAGCGCTTGCTCGCTGATGCCGCGGAGCCGCAGGGTGATCTCTTCCGTCACCGCCGGGCGCACGAACGCTTCCGGGACCCGCTGCCGCTCGATGATGACGGTGGCCGCCGAGCGGTAGATCGTCGGCATGCTCATGACCACGGTGACCCCCGCCGCCAGGGGCAGGACGAAGGCCGGCACAACCAGCCACTTGCGCCGGTTCCAGATGGCGCGGAGGGTCTCGAGGTACCCGTGCGCGTTCACGCCCGACCCAGGGGGCGCGTATCCGCGCCGATGCTCGCGTCCTTGATCTTGTACAGCAGCGCCCGGTAGCTGATGTTGAGCAGCTTGGCCGCCTTGACCCGGTTCCAGCGAGTCTCGGCGAGGGCCCGGCGAATGGCGCTCTCCTCCGCCACCCGGGCGGCCGTCCGCCCGATGTCCTTCAGGGAGAGCGCCGGCACCGGCTCTCGCGCCGGTTCGCCCCGCGGCGGCTCCGCGGCCGACGCGTCCATGCGCTGCAGGAGGGGGTCGCCGAGGACGATCATGCGCTTCATGATGTTCTCCAGCTCGCGGACGTTGCCGGGGAAGCGGTACGGCAGGAGGCGCTGGATCATCGCGGCCGGCACGGGCGCCGGCTCCTTCTGGTCCAGCCTCGCATACCGCTGGGTGAAGTACTCGGCGAAGATGGGGATCTCCTCGGGCCGCTCGCGCAGCGGGGGCAGCTCCATCCGGATCACGTTGAGCCGATAGTAGAGATCCTCGCGGAACCGCCCGTCCGCCACCGCCTGCTCGATGTCGCGCTTCGTCGCCGCGAGCACGCGCGCATCCATCCGGATGGTGGACAGGCCACCCACCCGCGAGAACTCCCCATCCTCCAGCACGTGGAGGAGCTTGGCCTGCAGGTCGGGATCGAGGTCCCCGATCTCGTCGAGGAAGATGGTGCCGGCGTCGGCGGCCTCGAACTTGCCGACCTTGAGCTGGTGGGCGCCGGTGAAGGCGCCGCGCTCGTGGCCGAACAGCTCGCTCTCGAGCAGGTCGCGCGGCACCGCCGCGCAGTTGACCTTGACGAACGGGCGGGCGTGGCGGGCCGAGAGGTAGTGCAGGGCGCGGGCGACCACGTCCTTGCCCGTCCCGGTCTCCCCGGTGACGAGCACGGTGACGTCGACCTGCGACGCCGGCTGGATCATCCGCCGGACCTCCTGCATGCGCGGGCTCTGCCACAGCCCGATCTCCTGCTCCACGCGCGCCGTGGGACCATCGCACGAGGCCCGGGACCACACCCGGCGGGGGCGCGACAGCGCCTGCTTGATGGCGTTCTCGAGGTCGTCCGGGCAGAACGGCCGGTGGACGAAGTCGTCCGCGCCAAGGGCGGTGGCCTCCCGGGTCCGCTTGGTGCCGGGCCCGGTGCCGAGCACGACGATGGGCCCCGGGCTTCCGCCGTGCACACGCAGGCGGCGCAGGAACTCGGTGCCGTCCGTGCCGTTCAGGTCCAGGTCGAGGAGGCTGAACAGGTACTGGGTACTGGCGATGGCGGCCATCGCCTCGTCCACGCTGGTGCTGACGACCGGCTCCCAGCCCCAGTCGCGCAGGAAGCGCCCGAGGTAGTGCTGCCGGTCCACATCGGCCTCGACCATGAGAACTCGTCGGCTCTGCTCGTCCATTGGAACCCGCTCCAGTCTCAGAAGTGATGTGACACGCGCGCTGGCGACTCCGGTGCAACGTCTAATGAGCAGAGCAGCTTCGATGCCAACCTGCTTGCGCAGTCCCTGCTAAAGGCTTGCAGCGCCCCTCGCCACCCATGGCCGCGTCTGCCGCCTGCTTATCAAGGACGCTCCTCGACTATTCCGGCTCTCATCGCGATGAGGAGATCCTTCCGATGGCGGCCGGAACCACGGGGCGGGGTCAGCGACTGTGCCGCTGGGACCCGGGTTGCCGATTCGCGGAAGCGGCCGCGCCGTTTCTGCCATGCGGAAACGGTTCGCCCGCGATTCGCGCGCGCCGGCGGGCCCTTCGGGCACAATCCGGGTTCCCGAGGGAGGTAGTGCTGCCAGCCCGCATCGGCCTCCAAGGACGCTCCTCGGCTATTCCGGCTCTCATCGCGATGAGGAGACCTTTCCGATGGCGGCCGGAACCCCGTGCGGGATCTGCGACTGTGCCGCTGGGACCCGGGTTGCCGATTCGCGGAAGCGCCCGCGCCGTTTCTGCCATGCGGAAACGGTTCGCCCGCGATTCGCGCGGTCTGCGGGCCCTTCGGGCACCATCCGGGCTCCCGAGGGCTGAGGCGTCCCGCAACGCCCCGGCAGTGGCCAGAGGCCGCAGCGGGGGCCGCGCTGGCCCCGCGTGTGCATCCGCCATCGGGCGAGCCGCTATTCATGCTCAGAAACCATGCTCAGGGAACTGACGACGCAAAAAAGAGGCGCGGCGTCGCGAATTGTAGGGCAGCGTCATGCGCAAGCGACGCGCGCTCCACACGGCGCGTCCGACCCTGACACGGCTCGGCGCGCTCCCATGAAGAAGGAAAGGATGACCGCCATGCATGTTCGCGCCCGGCTCCCTCACCTCGCCCTCGTCGCCGTCGTCGCGCTGTTGATGGGCGTCCCCGTCGCCGCGGCGCCCGCGGCCACCGAGATCGGCCTCATCACCGGCGGAGATGAGTCAGAAATGTGCCGACAAAGCGCCGGGCGGGGTGGGGGCCCTCCCCGCGGGACACGCTGTGTCCGAACCCCCGATCAGGCGGAGCCCCTTCGGCGCGCCGGTCGCGGGGCGTCGCCCCCGCCCGCGGCCCCTTCGCGGCCGGTCAGCGGCGACCCTGACCGGACGGCAACGGGCCAGAGGCCGGCGCCGCCGGCGTGGCTCGAAGCGACTCGACCCGTCCCGTCCACGCAGGAGACCACGGAGCCAGGGGCCACCGAGGATCCCGGCGCCATCATCGACTGGCTGCTCCGCGATCGGCGGTAGCCCGGGAGCCCTCATGCCTCGACGCGGTCCTCTGACCCTGATGCTGCTCATTGTCCTGCTCCCCTCCGTCGCGCTGGCCGCGCTGAAACTCGCGGCGGTGGATGACCTCCTCCAGATCGCCGGCGTGTGGGAGGGCGAGCTGCGGGTGGGGAGCCGGCGCATCCCGATCGTGGTCGCGATCGAGGCCGACGGCAGAGCCGTCATCGACGGCAAGGGGCAGCGCCGGAACGCCTCGCTGAAGGTCGCCAATGGCCAGGTGGAGTGGCTGCTCTCGCCGAGCAACGCCGTGTCCCGGCTCTTCCGGGACGGCGACGCTCGCGTGCTCCGGCTGACATGCGACGACGGGTCTTGCCTCGCCGATCTCCGGCCGAGTGCGCGAGTGGCGAAGGTGGCGGAGAAGACGGGCGCGGCGGCCGCCGGTCGCTCGCAGCTGGCGGTGTCATGGGCCGCTCAGCCGGACCTCCGGGGTTTCATCGTCGATCGCCGCTCGGCCGGAGACGAGACGTCCCGGGTCGTCGCCAGGCTTCCCGCCGACCGCACCTCGTTCGTCGACGTGAGCCTTCCGGAGGGCTCCCGCTACTGCTATCGCGTGCACGCCTACAACGCCGCCGGCATGTCCGAGCCGTCGGCGGAGGTCTGTGCTCCGGCGCCGCCTCCGCCCTCCGCCACACGGGGTCACCGCCCCTCGGCCACGGCCTCGACGCCGCCACCGGCCGCCCGTGCCATGCCCATCCGGGACGCGGCCCGCCTCGTCGGCGCCTGGCAAGGACAGGTGACGGCCGGCAGCGCGGTCACCGCGCTGGCGGTGACGTTCAAGCGCGACGGGACCGCGGACTGGAAGACGCTGACAATGGAGGGGACGGCGAGGTTCCATGTGGAAGGCGGCCGGGTCCGGTGGCGGGCGTCTACCGGCGACGCGACCGGCGACCTGTACGAGGGACCGCCGCGGCCGGTGCTGCGGTTCACCTGTGACGACGGGACCTGCTCCTCCGAGCTTCGCCCGCTTCCCTGAGGGCGGCGCTCCGCTCGGGCCGCGCGGCCTCGCTCCAGCGTCCCGCCGCCGCCCATCCTGGCCCCTGCTCGCCCTGGCGCTCGCCCTTGTCGCCGCCGCCTGCGCCGACCTGGCGTCGCGGCCAGGGGTGCTGCCCCCGCCGCCGGCGGCCGGCGCTCCTGGCGCGCTCGCCCGGCCGCGCCCGGAGGCCGGCATCTCCGTCTGGACGCTCTACGTCGATCACCAGCTCCTCCGGCCCTCGTGCGACGATTACGCGCTGGAGCGGCGGGCCTGCGGCGGCGGCGCCGGCACCGCCTATCGCACCCTCGAGGACGCGTCCCGCGCCGCCATGCCAGGCACCCAGGTGGTCGTGCGCGAGGGCACCTTCACCAGACCGTTCGCCCCGGCTCGATCGGGGACGCCCGGCGCCTTCGTCGTCTACCGCAGCCATCCCGGCGAGACGGTGACGTTCACCGGCATCGCGGAAGAACCCGCCCTGCTGATCAAGGACCGCGCGTACCTGGCCTTCGTCGGGTTCACGGTGACGGACGTGGGGAGCTGGGGCCGGCTCGAGAACGCCGAATGGATCACGATCCGCGGCAACCGGTTCACGGCCGCCCGGGCCCGGGGGACCCGGGGCGGGCTCAAGCTGGTGCGCAGCCGTCACACCGTCATCGTCGACAACGCGTTCGAGGAGGGCAACGACAACCTGGTCGTCCAGGAGTCCGACCGCAACCTCGTCCAGGGCAACGTGTTCCGCCGGGGCCGGCACAGTCTGCTCAGCATCCGCTGTGGCAGCCTGAACGTCGTCCGCGGCAACTGGTTCAGCAACGAGCGGCAGAAGGCCGCCGAGGTGTACGACTGCGAGGGCGTGAGCGATGCGCCCGTGCGCCTCGATGCCACCCGGCGCAACCTGTTCGAGGACAACGTGTTCGCGCTGACCCGCGGCGCCGGCCAGCCCCACCGCTACAACGGCATCCAGTACGCCGGGCAATTCGGCATCGTCCGCCGGAACGTCTTCCACGACAACCACGGCGGCGGCCTGCGGTTCCACGTGTATCCGCAAGAGGCCCTGCACAACTACGGGCACCGCGTGTACCGCAACACGTTCTTCATGAACCGCTGCTTCGCCGTCAGCAGCTCCGCGGGTCGCGGCGCGCACTTCGGGGACACCGTGCTGGACGGCAACCTGTTCTACAGGAACACGGGCTGCGCCGGGCAGCCGGCCCAGACCGGGGTGGAGAACGCGGCCGCCGTCGTGCTGCGCCACAACGCGCTCCTCGACGCGGCCGCCGCAAGTCCGTTCCGCGATGCGGAGGCGCGCGATCTCCGCCTCCGGCCCGGTGTGGCCCTGGTGGACGCCGGCGGCTTCCTGGCGCGGACGATGTCGTCGGGCTCGGGCACTGCGCTTGCGGTGGACGACGTGAAATGGTTCTTCCTCGACTCCGCCGGTGTGGACCCGGCAGGCGGCGACCTCGTCCAGCTCGAGGGCGACACCGTGCGCGCGCGCATCGTCGGGATTGACTACATCACCGGCGTGTTGACGCTGGACCGCCCTCTGACCTTCACGGCGGGCCAGGGGCTCGCCCTGGCCTACGAGGGCCGGGCCCCCGACATGGGCGCCTACGAATTCACGGCCGAGTCCACCGGCCTGTCCCCCTGGACGGCGCCGGGTCTGGCCTTCCGCGGTCTCCGGCTGTCCGGCCGCCGCTGACGGAGCCCCGCGCGCTCCCGCCACGCGTCCGGCGCAGAGGCCGCGTGGTGCGAGCGCCATTGACGCCCCTCTCCACGACAGCCACGCGGCTGTCCGCGTCGTCGCGCAGCCCGGCGACCTCCGGGTCTGGCGCGGCCGCCATCAGCGAGTTGCGCCGGTCACCTGTTCCTCACCTGCACGTTCACCGGTAGCGACGTCCTCACGTTGCCGGCGGCGTCGTACGCCCGGGCCACGATGACGTACCACTTGTCTGGGCTCGACCGGCTGTCCGCCGCAAAGACCCACGGGGCCGCGGTGTCGGTCATGGCGAGCGCTCCGTCCACCCACAGCTCCACCCGCGTGACCCCCACGTTGTCCGCCGCCGTCACCGCCACACTCACCGTCCCCGATACCGTCGCCCCGTTCCCCGGGCTGCTGATACTCACCGTCGGCGCCGTCGTGTCCGCCACCGCGTTGTTCACCGTCACGTTCACCGTCCCCGACACCCCCACGTTGCCCGCGGCGTCGTAGGCCCGCGCGACCAGCGCGTGCGTTCCGTTGGGCTTCGAGCCGGAGGCCCAGGCAAAGCTCCACGGCGCCGCGGTGTCCGTCATGGCGAGCGCCCCGTCCACCCACAGCTCCACCCGCGTGACCCCCACGTTGTCCGCCGCCGTCACCGCCACGCTCACCGTCCCCGACACCGTCGCCCCGTTCGCCGGGCTCCCGATGCTCGCCGTCGGCCGCGTCGTGTCCAGGAAGGTCGCCGTGACGTTCACCGATGTGTTGCCGGTCACGACACAGGGCGCGGTGCCCGCACAGCCGCCGGTCCAGCCCCCGAAGCCCGAGCCGCTCGCGGGGCTGGCGGTCAGGGTGACCACCGTGCCCGCCGCAAAGCTCTCGGTGCAGTCGCTGCCGCAACTGATCCCGGCTGGGCTGCTGACGACCGTGCCCGATCCGGACCCCGCCTTGGCGATCGTGACGCTCAGACCGGCGGGCGCCGCTCCGCACGCCTCGTTCGAGTAGCCCGAGTTTCCGGAGGAGTTCGTGGCCCTGACCCGATAGCAGAACGTCGCGCCGGCCGCCACCGTGGCGTCGATGTAGCTCGTGACGCCGGCCGGCGTCGTCGCGATCTGCGCATACGTCCCGGTCGAGCCCGCCTTGCGCTCGATCCGGAAGCCGGCCGTGCCGCCCGAGTTGTCCACCCAGCCAAGGGTCAGCTGAGCGGCGCTGGAGACGGAGGAGGTGAGGGCGATGCTCCCGAACAGCAGCATCGAGAAGAAGCCCCGGATCATTCCGCGAGACAGGCGGCCAGCCAGCAATTCTCCCGACACGGTAACCCCCTTGGTATGCGGAGGGGAAAGCCTGTGGCCTGGCGACACGAGCTCGGCTCGCCACTCCTCTGCGGTCCAGGCTGTCAGGCAGCGCCTGATTGCTGGCCTCGGGCCCCACCTCGCGATGGGTCTGCCCGATCGAACGGTCCCCCGCGGTCCGCGCCGGTCCCAGCAGCGGGCATGCCAAGCGCCCTGCTCGTGGACTGCGAGGTCGCCGTCTCCGAGAAGGCCTTCAAGACCGATGGCTTGTCATGCCGGCGCCGGTTGCCGCGATGCCGCGCCACGATCCCGGGTCCCGAGGGGCCGACACGTGGCGGACGCTCGACGGACGGTGCGTGCGAAACACATCACTGTCTCAGCCGACTTCACGCGGTCAGTCAACTGAAGGGTCGGACGCCTCAAGTTCTTGCTTCGGCATCATCGTGCGTCCGAATGTGGCGATCATCTTTGCCGGTGATCATATTTGCCGGTGCAGTGCTGGCGCTTCGCCGGCCAAGGGCGGCGCCACGAGAACGTCGACGGAAAACCCGAGCCGCGCGGTGCTCGGACCGTCCCCGGAATGGCATCCATACGGCGCAGGCTCTCCGACATCGCAAGCAGGATAGCGGCGACCTCGGCGAGCGCGGGCACCGCGCCGCGTGGACGCGGGACGAGCGATCAGTCCCGGCGCGGCCAGCGCTCCCGATCGGCAAGCGCCGGGTGACGAGGTTTCCGGGGAGGGACGGTCAGCATGCTCGCGGCGCCGGCGGCGAGGGCTCGCGGCCGCCGAGCGGCGCGCAAATGACCGAGGCCTGCCCGAGCCTTATTCGCGGTCCAGGAAACCCTCGGTCATGGCGTTGACCTCGGGCATGCCGGTGCGGGCGACCTGGTTGATGCGGGCCTTCATCTCGGCGAGCGGCCGGACGGGCTTGGCCGCCAGCATCTCGGCGTACTCCTGGGCTGCGGCGGCGAGCCCGGACCCGGGCACCACCCGGTGCACGAGCCCGAGGGCGCAGGCCTCCGCCGCCGAGTACCGGCGGCAGGTCATGATGATCTCCTTGGCCCGCGCGGGTCCGACCAGGCGCACGAAGCGCGTGGTCGAGGCCACACCGAGGGGCACCCCGAGGTCGACCTCGGGGATCCAGAACGCGGCCTCCTCGGCGGCGAGCCGGAAATCGCAGGCCAGCGTGAGCCCCCAGCCCCCGCCCACGGCGTGGCCGTTGATGGCGCAGACGGTGACCTGCTCGAGGCCCTCGAGCATCGTGTTGGCGCGCTCGAACAGCCGGCGGAACTGGCTCTTGCGCGAGGTGAACATCCGGCGCCGCTCCTCGTGCGACATGCCACGGCCGAACGGCGCGTCGGCGCCCGCCGAGAAGACCGGCGGCACCGCGGTCACGATGACGACCCGGCTCTCCGCGTCGTCGCGCAGCTCGGCGAGCGCCCGGCCGAGGTCGGTGAGCATGGCATCGCTCAGCGAGTTGCGCCGCTCCGGCCGATCGAGCGTCACCGTGGCGATCGGGCCCGTTCGCTCCAGTCGCAGGTTGTCCGTGATCACGTGGTCCTCCGCTCCGGCGCCGTCCCCGGCGCCTCGTCGACCATGTTGGCCAGCCCGCCGCCGGCGCGCTTCCCAGAGGCTCGCGCCGCCCCGGCGTGCCTGTCGCCCGCCGCGCTGTCGCGAACCGGCGCCACGGTCAGGACCTCGCCGAGCACCCGTCCGAGCATCGCCGCCATCCGCCGAGTGCCAGTGCGAGTCGATATCACGTCGGCTCCGGTGAGGGCCGCTCGCGGGACAGCGGGCGTCATCGGCTCCCGCCCATCCGCCGCGCGGCGGGACGGCGGGCGCCCGTGGCGGCGGCGCCGGCTCGGGGCGGCGGCGCAGGCGCCCTGGCCTCGCGCTCCTCCCCCGCGGCGTGGGCGCCGCCCGCGCGATAGATCGCCACGATGCTCCGGTACGAGGTCGCCTCCCAGCGGAGCCGCCGCCGGCCGACCGGTTCGATCACCGCGCGATTGCTTCCCGCCGCGCTCCGGAACACCATGCGCGCCGGTACCCGCGTCTTCGGGTACACGACCGAGCCCGCGGTGACGAGGGCGTGCTCTCCGATGCGGGCGCCGTCGAACACGACCGCGTTCGAGCCGATGACCGCGCCGTCGCCCACCGTGCAGCCGTGCAGGATGGCGCCGTGGCCGATCACGCAGCGCCGGCCGACCACGACGCGCCCGTGCAGGACGACGTTGTCCTCGATCAGGCTGTCCTCGCCCACGCGAATGGCCTCGAAGTCGCCGCGCAGCACGGCGCCGAACCAGATGCTCGCCCGCGCCGCCACCGTCACCCGGCCGACCACGTACGTCCCCTCGGTCACGAACGCCGTCGGGTGAATGCGCGGGCGGTGGCGCCCGAACGCGATGCCGGCGTGGTCCGGCGGCGCCGGCGGGCGCCGCGCCCTCACTGCCGGCTGCCTCGCCGGGCGAAACTGTCCCGCCGTCCTCCCGGCTCGATCCCGCTCCCATCGTCTGTCACCGATCAGCCTCCGAGGTATGCGGCCTTGACGTGAGGGCTCTCGGCGAGGTCGGCCGAGGGACCGCTGAGGACGACCCGCCCCGTCTCCATGACGTAGGCGCGGGCGGCGATGCCGAGGGCCATGCGCGCGTTCTGCTCCACCAGCAGCACCGAGACGCCGCGCTCGCGGTTGATCGACTGCACGATCCGGCCGATCTCGCGGACGATCATGGGGGCGAGCCCGAACGAGGGCTCGTCGAGCAGGAGCAGCCGCGGCGCGGCCATGAGGGCCCGGCCGATGGCCAGCATCTGCTGCTCCCCGCCGGAGAGGGTGCCCGCGCGCTGTGCCCGCCGCTCGGCGAGGCGAGGAAAGAGCCCCTCCACCTCGGCCAGGCTCTGGCGGATCGCGGCGGCGTCGCGGCGCCGGTACGCGCCCATGCGCAGGTTCTCGCTGACCGTCATGTGCGGGAACAGCCGGCGGCCCTCGGGGGCATGGCCGAGGCCGAGGGTGACGATCCGGTGCGGCCGCCACCGGGAGATGTCGGTGCCGCGGAAGCGGATGCGCCCGCCCGCGGTCGGCGCGAGGCCCGTGATGGCGCGCAGGGTGGAGGTCTTCCCCGCCCCGTTGGGGCCGATGATGGCGACGACCTCGCCCTCGCCGACCTCGAGCGAGATGCCTCGCACCGCCGTCACGCTGCCGTAGCGGACGTCGAGACCGGCCACCTCAAGCACGGGTGTCCTCCGCCCCCAGGTACGCCTCGATGACAGCCGGATTGTCCTGGATCTCGCGCGGCGTCCCCTCCGCGATCCGCACGCCGTGGTCGAGCCCGGTGATGCGATCGCACAGCCCCATGACCGCGCGCATGTCGTGCTCGACGAGGAGGATCGTCGTGCCCTCGGCGCGCAGGGCGCGCAGGGCGGCCATGGTGTCCTCGCTCTCCTGCGTCGTCAGGCCGGCCAGGGGCTCGTCGAGGATCACGAGGTCGGCCCCCGTCGCGAGCGCCATGGCCAGGCAGAGCGCCTTCTGGTCGCGGTGGGGAAGCGCCCCCGCCGGGAGCGCCGCCGCGCCCACGAGACCGAGCGACGCGAGCAGGGCGCGCGCCCGCTCCCGCGCCGCCGCCTCGCCGGCCCGGTAGCGGGCCGATCCCAGCAGGGTGGCGAGCAACCCGCGCCCGGCCCGGAGGTGCGTGGCGACGAGCACGTTGTCCAGCACGGTGGACTCCCGGAAGAGGGCGGTCGCCTGGAAGGTCCGCGCGATGCCCCGCCGGCAGATCTCCGAGGGCCGGAGGCCCGAGATGCGCTCGCCCCGGAACCTGATCTCCCCCGCAGACACGGGCAGGACCCCGGTGATCAGGTTGAAGACGGTGCTCTTGCCCGCCCCGTTGGGGCCGATCAGCCCGTGGATGGTGCCGGGGGCTACCGCCATGGAGAGCCCGGTCACCGCCTGCAGGCCGCCGAAGCGCCGGCTGACGTCGGCGAGCTCAAGGAACAACGCTGGCCCCCACCGCCGGCGTCCCCCTCGCGCGCCGGCGCGCGAGCCAGCGGGCCAGCCGGCCCGGGAGGGCGACGATGCCCTCCGGGAAGAAGAGCATGACCACCATGAGCACCAGGCCGTACACGAGGATCTCGTAGTGATGCAGCTCGCGCAGCAGCTCCGACGCCACGGCCAGGACCACGGTGCCGACCACCGGGCCCCACACGCTGCCGGCGCCCCCGATGACGGTGAAGACCACGAGGAGGACCATCGGCTCCAGCCCGAAGTCGCTCGAGTGCAGCACCTGCTGGGAGTGGGCGAAGAACACCCCGGCGATCCCGGCGAAGAACGCGCTCAGCACGAAGGCGCCGAGCTTGTAACGAGTGACGTCGACGCCGAGGGTCTCCGCGAGCAGCTCGCCCTGGCGGATGGCGCTGTTGACCAGGCCCAGCCGGGAGAACTCCAGGCGGATGAGCACGGCCGCGCTGCCGAGGAAGAGGACGAGCATGAGCCAGTACTGCGCGAGCTTGGTCGTGAACGCGACGGCGCCGGCCGTGAGCGGCAGGGAATGGGGCTGGGGGATCTCCACCAGCCCCGAGGGCCCGCCGAGATACGAGACGAAGAGGTTGTTGAAGACGAGCCGGAGCACCTCGAGGAACGCGAAGGTGATCAGGAAATAGTACGGCCCGCTCACGCGCAGGGCCACGCGCCCCACCGGGACCGCGGCGAGCGCGGCGAGGAGCGGAGCCACGGGCAGGGCAGCCCAGAAGGACCAGCCGGCGCGCGTCACCAGGAGCGCGGAAGCATAGGCCCCGACGCCCATGAAGGACACGAGGGCCATGTTGAGCTGGCCGGTGCTCATGACGTGGCGCAGGCTCATGGTGAGGAGCAGGTTCCGGAGGGTGGCGGTGGCGACGTCGAGGTGGTACGAGTCGCGCGTGATCAGGGGCACGGCCACCCCGGCCGCGGCCAGGAGCCCGAACCCCACCACCGGCTCGAGGGCCCGCCTACCGCGGATCATTCCGAAGATCAGCGCGGCGCTCTGAACGCCGTCGGCTCGCCCGGACGATGCAGGCACAGACGCCCACCCTCACCCCAGCCCTCTCCCTCTCCGAGCGCGAGGGAGTCCTCGTGGTTCCCTCGCCCCGGGACGGGGAGAGGGTGAGGGGGCGCGCAGGACCCCAAGGACACGTTCGCGAACAGGTCCGGCCAGACGTGAGCAGGTCGACGGCGAGGCGAGCCGGCCGCCGAGAACGGGTCAGCGGCGAGGCGCGGCGCGAAGGCCGGGCGGCAGGCGCACTCCCTCTACCTCGGGCGTCCGGCCGAGGGCCGGAACGAAGCAGATGGCCCGTTGTCGGCGGCCGGCTACGCGGCACCGAACAGCCCTCGCGGCCGCACGAGCAAGATGGCGATCACCATGAGAAAACCCAGGATGCTCACGGCGGCGCTGCTCATGAACAGGGTGCCCACGCCCTCGACCGCGCCCAGCAGCAGGCCGCCCAGGACGGCCCCGGGCAGGCTGCCCATGCCGCCCACGATGATGATAATGAAGGCCTTGACCACGGGCAGCGCCCCCATGGTAGGGCTGACCGCGAACACGGGAGCGAGGAGCGCACCGGCGGCGCCGGCCAGGGCGCAGCCGATGGCGAAGCCGAGGGCCGACACCAGCTCGATGTTCACGCCCTGGAGGGCGGCGGCATCGCCGTCCTGGGCGGCCGCGCGCATGGCCTGACCGGTGCGGGCGAAGCGCAGGAAGGCATAGAGGCCGGCGATGAGGGCGGCCGCCGTCGCCATCACGAGCACGCGCTCGCGCGACACGATGAGCGGACCCATGCGGACGATGCCGGACACCGCCGAGGGCACGGACTTGTCGAGCACCCCGAACGACAGCTGGGCGGAGGCCTGGAGAACCCAGAGCAGGCCGAGCGACACGATGAACGCGTTGAGCGTCTTGCCGCGCAGGTGCCGGAACACCAGCCGCTCGCACACGGCCCCGGCCAGCCCCACCGCGAGCACGGCGAGGAGCAGGGTCGCGAAGTAGTTGAGCCCGCCCACCGCGAACGCGTAGTAGGTCACGAACCCGCCCAGCATGTAAAACTCGCCGTGGGCGAAATTGATGATCTCGAGGATGGAGAAGATGAGGGTCAGCCCGAGGGCGACCAGGATGTAGACGACGGCCAGACCGAAGCCGTTGAGCAGCGCCTGGACGAGGACCTCGATGGGCATGGAGCGCGCGGAGGGCCCTGGGTACGGCGCCGGCGGGTCGTGACCCGCCGGCGCGATCCTGGCCGTGGGCTCGCTACTTCTTCTTCAGGGCCGCCGGGATGACCTGGGCGACGTCGACCACCTTGCCCCCGCGCACCTCGCTGATGACGAACGGGTACAGGAACTGGCGGTCGATCCCGTACGTGTCCTTGCCGCCGATGGCGAGCGACCCCCACACCGTGTCGAAGTGCTCCTTGCCGAGCACGGCCAGCACCTTGTCGGTGTCGATGCTGCCCGCCTTCTGCATGGCCTGGGTGAAGACGTCGAGGGCGGCGTAGTTGGACACGGCGATGGCGCCGGGCACCTCGCCGTAGCGCTTCTCGTACGCCTCGCCGAACTTCCGCACGGCCGGGCTGACATGGTCGCCCTTGACGTTGATGGTGGCCGGGCTCCACACCCCCTCCGCCGCTTCCCGGCCGGCCACGCCGATGATCGTGAAGGGGTTGATCCCCGCCGTCCAGCCCTTGGCGCCCTTGAAGCCCAGCTCCATCGCCTGCTTCAGGATCAGCCCGGCCTCGCCGGGCGGGGCCGCCGCCACGTCGAGCATGTCGGGCTTGGCGGCCAGCATCTTGGTCAGCACGGGGTAGAAGTCCTTGGTGCCCCGCTCGTAGTACTCGTCCGCCGTCACCTCGAAGCCGAGGGCCGTGAGCGCCTTCACCACCGCGGTGTTGGTGTCCTTGCCGCTGGTGTCGTTGGGCGAGATCACCGCGACCTTCTTGATCTTCGGGTGATTCTCCTTGACCCAGCGGTAGAAGGGCTCGGCCAGCTCCCACTGGCTGAGCATGGACCGGAAGGAGTAGGGCTTCTCCGGGGCCAGGTTGCTGGTGCCCCAGCACACGAAGGTGAACATCACCTTGTTGGGCTCGGTGATGGTCTGGGCCGCGTTGCAGGTGGCCCCCACCGCGTTGCCGATGATGTACTTGACCTTGTCCTGGAACACGAGCTTGTTGGTGGCGGTAGCGGTGTCGGCGGCCTGGGCCTTGTGGTCGTAGGACACGAGCTTGATCTGGTAGGTGTCGGGACCCACCTTGAGGCCGCCGGCCTTGTTGATCTCGTCGATCTTCATCTCCGCCCCGCGCAGCAGCTCGACGCCGTACGCGGCGGCCCCGCCCGACAGCGGGCCAAGGAGACCGATGGTGAGGGTCTTGTCGGCGGCCTGGACGGTCCCGCCGGCGGCGAGGGCGGCCAGCCCGGCCAGGGCGAGACCGCCGATGCTCCGTCGCATTGTCATGGGCATTCCTCCTCGTGGGGGTGCAGCGGCGTGGTCATCGGAACCGCCGGATGACGGTGTCGCCGAACAGCTCGAGCGCGCGGAGGACCCGGTCGTGGGCGGGGCCACCGGGGTGACGGAACCGGATCAGGAAGTAGTCCGCGCCCACCTCGCGACGCCAGAGCTCCACCTTCTCGACGCAGTCGTCCGGCGATCCCAGGATCAGCCGATCGAGCGAGATGCGCGCGAGGGTGAGGTCCTCCTCCTTCTTGACGTCCTGGTAGTAGGAGCCGTGGCGCCAGTAGTAGCGGTGGGTGCTGAGCAGCGCTGCCTCGTACTCGCGGATGGCCTCCTCGCGGGTGGGCGCCACGTACCCCTCGCGGAACACCACCACCTTGTGGGCCCGGCCGCGGCTCTCCGCGGTGTCGCGGTACAGCTGGACCCGGCGCTTGAGCCGGTCCGGCAGCTGGAACGAGTCGGCGAGCAGGGCGTCGCCGAGCCGGCCCGCCCGCTTCATGGGCTCGTCGCCGAGGGCGGCCACCCAGATGGGCGGATGGGGCTTCTGCACGGGCTTCGGCGTCACCATCACGTTCTGCAGGGTGTAGCGCTTGCCGACGAAGTAGACCTTGTCCTCCGTCCACGCCCGGCGCAGGATCTCGATGCCCTCCTCGAAGAGCGAGACGCGGTCGCTGACCTTGAGCCCGTAGGCGGCGAAGTCGCCCTCCTGGTACCCCTGGCCCACGCCCAGGATGAGCCGGCCCCCCGAGATGATGTCGATCATCGCGCAGTCCTCGGCCAGGCGCGTGGGGTGATACAGGGGCAGGATGGCGATGCCCGTGCCGATCCGGATGGTCGAGGTGCGGGCGGCGATGGCCGCGGCCAGGGGCAGCGGCGACGGGAAGTACCCGGACGGGTCCTGGTGGTGCTCGGTCAGGAAGAACGAATCGAAGCCGAAGCGCTCGGCGGCCTGCGCCTCCGCGATCATCTCGTCGACCATCCGGGGCAGGTCCGCGCCCGGACCCGGATGGCAGTTGGCCATCACGCCGAACTGGATCATGACGTCTCCTGTCGAGGCGCGCCGCTACCGGGCGAACCGCTTGTCGTGGAGCCGCCGCGCCTTGCCCTCGCGGCCGTAGGTGAACGCGGCCAGGTGGCCGGGGCTCACCAGCTCCACGGTGACCCGGATGCCGAGGTCCGACTTGAGCCGGTCCTCGAGGATGCGGATCAGCTGCTCCCGGTCGGCCGCGCCCTCCCTGGCCTCCACCTGCACCGTCATGTCGTCGCGCACGTCGAGCCCGTCGGACCGGCGCTCCACCACGCACAGCCACTCGCCCGTGGTCCGCTCGTCCGAGGTCACTGCCCGCACGCAGGCCATGGGGAACACGTTGGTGCCGCGGATCTTCACCATGTCGTCGCTGCGGCCCAGGAAGTGGTCCATCCGGCGGGTGGAGCTGCCGCAGGCGCAGCGTGCGCGCCCGTCCCCGAGGATCCGCACGTAGTCGCGCAGGTTGTAGCGGATCAGGGGCGGGTGCCGGCGGTACAGGCTCGTCATGACCAGGTTGCCGCGCTCCCCGTCGGGCACGATCCGGTCCGTGTCCACGTCGGCCACCTCGACGATGAACATGTCCTCCATCAGGTGCAGGCCATCCTTCTCCGGGCACTCGAAGGCGGGCAACCCCACCTCGTGCGTCCCGTAGTTGTCGTAGACGGGGCAGTGCCACGCCCCCTCCAGCATCTTGCGCAGACTGCCGTCGAGGTCCGGACCGAGGAAGGAGGCGATGAAGCGCGTGCCCAGGCGCCGGAGGTCCAGCCCCTCCTGCTGGGCCACGGAGGCGAGGTGGAGCAGGTACTCCGGGAAGCCCGCCCACAGGTTCACGCCCCAGTCGAAGGCCACCTCGAGCTGGCGCCGGCTGCCCGTCACGTTCCCGCTGCC
>DATKEI010000279.1:0-9254 GCA_035544455.1 Binatia bacterium
ATCGCGGAGATCGCGTCCATCAGCGCCCCGGCCACGACCAGGACGGCGTTCGCCAGCAGCAGGACCAGCAGCGAGCTCCCACCCGCAACGGCCAGGACGCCGCTCGCGATCCGCTCCGCGATCCCCTCGATGATGATCACCGACGGGGACGATCAGGTCGTCCTCACCTGCGGCGTGCCACGTCGAGCCGCTGGCGAGCTCGCCCTTGTCGAGGAGCATCACGTCGGTCCATCCCCGGCGCGCGAGGTGGTAGGCGATGCTGCAGCCGGCGATGCCGCCGCCGATGATCAGGACGCGGACGCGATCCACCCTCGAGCCTCCTCGCCACCTGGTGCCAGCGGGGAGCGCGGTCTGGCCCGCCCGCTATCGTCAGGCCGGGCGGGCTGGGATGGCACGGCCCCCGTCGCCCTCGAGGCCCTGGGTAGGCCGCGGCCGTTCAGGCCGTCGCGCGCCGCAGCGTGTCCCGGAACCGCCGGACGGACTCCGTCTGATTCTCGACGTCGATGTGCCGCGCGAAGTCGGCGAGATCGAGATCGGGGAACAGCGCGCTCCGCTCGCGGCGCTCGTAGCCTTCCCCCGACAGCACGTGGGCTTCGATAACCCCGTCGCGCCAGAGCCAGACCTCGCCCACTCCCAGCCCGCGATACACCTCGAGCTTGTCGATACCGCCCGAGGTCCAGATGACCTCGATGGCGAGATCCGGGCGGGTGGGGCGGCCCACGCCGACGGCGTAGCACTCATCGGGCTCGAGGGCGCGCGCCCGGAGGGCGTTCTTCAACGTCCACGAGCCGAAGCCGTTCAGGGGGACGGCCTTCTCGAGGGCGTAGGTTTCCAGCAGGCGGGCGATGGTCGTCTTGATGCCCTCGTGATCGATCGAAGGGCTCATGAGCTCGAGCACTCCGCGCAGGTAGGTGATCCGGACCCCGGACCAGTCCCCGCGGATCCGGAGGACGAGCTCGAGATCCGACCAGGTCACGGCGGGGAGCGTCACCCGCTGGTCCCCGGCCCGGGGAGCGGCGGGCGGCGCGACCATCGTCGGCATGGGCGGAGTCTATCAGACCCGGCGGATCGGGATCGCCGGAGCTCGAGATACGCCGGCGCGGCCGAGGGCGACGCTGCGCCGGAGCTGGGTGAGCCGCTCCGCGCGGCGGGCCACGATCAGTGAGCCGCACTGCTTCCAGCAGGTGCTCAGGCCGGTCTCGCTCTCCAGCCGGGCGTAGAGGTCGGCGCTGTAGCGCACCAGGCGGCTCAGGTCCGCGAGCCCCGGAGCCGGCCGACGAGTCCCGCCGCGTGCCAGGTGGTCCGGCAGGGGAGGCTCTTCCGCTCGAGCAGGATCACGTCGCGCCAGCCCAGGCGCGTCAAGTGGTAGGCCACGCTGGCGCCGATGATGCCGTCCCCGATGATCACGGCGCGGGCGTGGCTCTTCACGTGCTCGTCAGTCGCGGTCCGGGACGTCTCTGCCCGGCCGTCACCGCGGCCGGGCGGAGACGTGGTCATCGCGTCGCGCCATCACGCCCTCGTTCGCGTCGCCCATTTCGGGTCCCACGTTGCCACACGGAGGCGATGGTCAGCAACACCAGCAGGTGATACACCGGCAGGCAGGCGGTGGACGGTGTGGGGAGGCTGACCAGGGCTCGCGAGCCGGAGCCACGCGGGCCCGGCGCCGGCATGGGTCCGGCGCGCCTTGACCTGGGCCCGCGGTGCGTGCACTCTCGCTTCGGTCAGCGCTCCGCGATTCTCCGCCTCCCTCGGGAGGCAGGGGTGCGTGGCAGCGGGACGGGCGGGGCGCATCCGTCCACGACGAGCGCCCCCCTGATCCGTCGTTCCGGGATGAAAGACCAGACGAGAGGGAGGCCCATGGAACTCGAGCGCCCGCTGCCTCAACCGATCACGCCGGAGGCCCGGCCCTACTGGGACGGCCTCCGCGAGCACCGGCTCATGCTGCCCCGCTGTCGCGACTGCGGCAAGGCCTTCTTCTACCCGCGCGTGCTCTGTCCCTTCTGCCACGGGGCGGCCATCGATTGGATCCAGGCCAGCGGGCGCGGGCGCCTGTACTCGTTCGAGATCGCCTACCAGACGATCAACAAGGCCTTCAAGGTCAAGCCGCCCTATGTCCTCGCCATGGTCGAGCTCGAGGAAGGCCCGCGCCTGATGTCGAACCTGATCAACGTCGCCGCCGATCCCGCCGTGCTCCGCTGCGACATGCCCGTCGAGATCGTCTTCCACCAGCTCACCGACGACATCACCGTGCCGCTCTTCCAGCCGGCGGGGAGCGCGCGATGAAGGAGCTGCGGAACGCGGTCGCCATCGTGGGCGTGGACGAGAGCGACGAGATGGGCAGCCTGCCGAACAAGAGCCAGCTCAGCCTGCACCTCGAGGCCGTGCGCAACGCGGTGCGGGATGCCGGCCTGCGGATCGGCGATGTCGACGGCGTCTTCACCGCCGGCCAGCACTCGCCGGCCACCATCGGCGAGGCGCTCGGCATCGTGCCCCGCTACGTCGACGGCACCACCATCGGAGGCTGCTCGTTCATCATCATGGTCGGGCACGCCCTGCTCGCGCTCCACCACGGCCTCTGCGACGTCGCGGTGGTCAGCCACGGCGAGTCCGGGCGCTCGGGCGTCGGGGTCACCCCTCGGCGCGACACCGCGCTCCCCGGCCAGTACGAGACGCCCTTCGGCTTCGGGGGGGCGCCCACCTACTTCGGGATGGTGACGACGCGCCACATGCACGAGCATGGCACCACCCTCGAGCAGTGGGCGCAGGTGGCGGTCTCGACGCGGCAGTGGGCGGCGCTGAACCCGAAGGCGCGGAACCGGGAGCCGATCACGGTGGCTGACGTGCTCGCCTCACGCCCGGTGTGCTACCCCTTCAACCTCCTCAACATCTGCCTCGTGACCGACGCCGGCGGGGCGGTGGTCCTGACCCGCGCTGACCGCGCCCGCGATTGCGCCCGGCCCCCGGTGTACGTGCGAGGGGCGGGCGAGGCCACCGAGCACGTCATGCTCACCCAGATGCGGAACCTGACGTTCAGCGAGGCCACCCGCCTTTCCGGCGAGAAGGCCTTCCGGATGGCCGGGGTGGCGCCCGGCGACTTCGACCACATCATGCTCTATGACGCCTTCACCTCCGGGCCGCCCATCATGCTCGAGTCCCTCGGCCTCTGCCGGCCGGGGGAGGGGGTGGGCTTCTTCGCGGACGGGCGGTCCACGCCGGGCGGGCGCCTTCCCATCAACACGAACGGCGGCGGCCTGTCGTACACCCACACCGGCATGTATGGCATCTTTCCCATCATCGAGGCTGTCCGCCAGCTTCGCGGGGAGTGCGGCGCCCGCCAGGTGCCCGGGGCCCGGCTCTCGCTCGTGAACGGCATGGGGGGCATGCTCTCGGCCGCGGGCACGCTCGTCCTGTCGAGCGAGCGGTAACCCCCTCGGCCCGGGCGATGCGATCGCCGGCCCCGCGAGGGGGGCCGGCGGGGGCCCGGGGTGGCGATGAGCGGACACGCGCCGCCCCCGGTGGCGGTCGGCCGTGGACGTTGTCGGCGGCGCCCCTGCTATGCTTGCATCATGGCTGTGCTCGTCAACGCGTTCTCCTGGTCTCGCACGCGAGACAGCGTCTTCCAGGAGTGCCGTCGCCGCTACTACTACCAGTACTACGGGGCGTGGGGCGGCTGGGACGTGGCGACCGATCCCGTCACGCGGCGGCTCTACGTGCTCAAGCAGCTCGGCACGCGGCAGATGTGGGCGGGCCGCCTCGTCCACGAGGCGATCGAGCGCGCCCTCCTCGCCCTGCGCGACGGGTACGCGCTGTCCGAGGCCTCCCTGGTCGAGAACACGGTGCGCCAGATGCGGAGCGAGTGGAAGGGGTCCCGCCAGGGGGTCTATCGCGACAGCCCCAAGCGCGCCGGGCTCTTCGAGCACGAGTACGGGGTGCCCATCCGCGACGGCGAGTGGCAAGCTCTTCGCGACCACCTCGTTCGCTGCCTGCGCCGCTTCCATCGCCTTCCCATCCTGGCCGAGATCAAGCGGACGCCGACGGAGCGGTGGATCCTCATCGAGGATATCGCCTCGTTCACCTTCGAGGGGACGACGATCTTCGCCGCGCCGGACTTCGGCTACTGGAACGGGGCGGACCGGCTGCAGCTCGTCGACTGGAAGACGGGCGGCACCGGGGGCGAGAGCGCCTCGCTGCAGCTCGGCGGCTACGCTCTGTACGCCCGTGAGGTTCTCGGGGTGGATCTCGATCGCGTCGACCTCCTGGAGGTGAACCTCCGGGAGGGGCGGGCGACCTCCCACCCCTGGGACGCGGCGAGCCTCGATCGCGTGCAGGCGCACATCCGGCTCTCCGTCCGCGGCATGAAGGCGTACCTGCGCGATCCGGCCCGGAACCTGGCAGAGGAAGAGGAGTTCGAGAAGACGGAGGATCTGCGCATCTGCCGCTGGTGCAACTTCCGCGGGGTATGCCGGCCCGAGCTCCCCCCCTTCGCGCCGCGTGGCGAGGGCGCGGCGGCCCCGGCCACCAGGGACGGGGCGAGCGGCGCCGAGACGGCGGCCGGGCCCGTGGCGAGCACGGGAGTCGCGGGCGCGTGAACGTCGTTCTCTTCGACCTGGACGACACCCTGCTCGACTACTCGGGGGGAAACGAGGACTGCTGGCGGCAGTCCGCGGTCGAGGTGGCGGTTCCGGCGGGCGTGGATCTGGCCCCCCTGATCGAGGCCCTTGCCGAGGCGCGGCGCTGGCTCTGGAGCGACCCGGAGCGGCACCGCCGGGAGCGCACGGACATGCTGGGAGCCTGGCGGAAGATCGCCGAGCGTGCGCTGTCCGGGCGATGCGCCGAGGAGGTCCGGCTCGCCGCATCGATGGCCGACGACTATGCGGCCCGGCGCCGCGCCGCCTGGTGCCTCTTTCCCGAGGCGCTCGCGGTCCTCGGGGCCCTCAGGGCCCGGGACGCCCGGCTCGCTCTCGTCACCAACGGAGACCTGCGCCACCAGCGGGACAAGATCGACCGCCACGGCCTCGCCGGGTTCTTCGACGCGATCCTCATCGAGGGCGAGCAGGGCATCGGCAAGCCCGACCCGCTCGTCTACCGGCGGGCCCTCGATGCCCTGCGCGCCGCGGCCGCCGAGGCGACGATGGTCGGGGACAATCTGGAGTGGGATGTGGCCGCGCCCCAGCGTCTCGGCCTGCGGGGCATCTGGATCGACCGCGAGGCCCAGGGGCTTCCGGCCGGAAGCCCGGATGCCCCCGATCGCATCATCCGCGATCTTCGCGAGCTCCTGGAGCCGCCGCCGGTTCCCCCCTCTTCTCCAGAACCGGCCGTAGCCCGCCGGCCTTCCCGTCGCCGGTAGGGGTGGGGCGGCGGGGCCGGGCGCGCGCCGGACCCCAGCCGAGCCGCCGCGCGCGACGGGCTACGGCGGAGGCTGGACGGATACGGTGCGGATCTTGTCGAGGTAGCGGCGGGCGACGCGCTGGACGTCGGGCACCGTGACTCGCTTGACCTGGGTCGAGTAGCGGTCGAAGTAGTCGTGGCCGACGCCAGCCAGCTCGTAGTTCGCGAGATACCAGGCCTGCCGAGCGTTGGTGCGGCGATCCATGGCGAGCAAGCCGAGGACATAGGCCTTGGCCACTCGCAGCTCCTCGTCGCTGACCGGCTCGCGCTGGACACGCTCGAGCTGTTCCCGCAGGGCGGCCTCAGCGCGTTCCGCGCTGGCCGGCGCAGTGCCGAGGTAGGCGTAGAACGGCCCGGGCTTGACCCGCATCGGGTACTGGGCCGAGGTGGTGTAGGCCAGGCCCTGCTTGTCGCGCAGCTCGGAGAAGAACCGCCCGGCGAGGCCGCCGCCGAGCACGGTGGCGAGGACCTTGAGCGGCGCGTGATCGGGATCCGTGAACTGGGGGCCGACCACGCCCATGAGGATCTGAGCCTGGGCCCCCTGGACGCGGATCGCCTCCCGGGCCGCCGCGGCGGCGGGCGGGGCGGGGACGGAGACGGCAGGAGCCCGTCCCGCCCGCACCTCGGCGAATAGCCGGCGGATCTCGGGCAACACCTCGGCGGACTTCACCCGCCCGCTCACGACGAGGGCGAGCTCGCCCCCCCGGTAGTAGCGCCGGTAGTGCTCGAGGAGGGCGCCCCGGTCGAGGCGCTCCACACTCTCCCGGCGGCCGATGGGATCCCACGCGTACGGGTTCGAGCCGAACAGACTCGCGAACAGCGCGTCGAGGCCGGCGTCAAAGGGCTTGTCGCCGCGGTTCCTGAGCTGCAGGACGAGGAAGCTCTTCACCGCGTCCAGCGTCGATTCCGGCATGGATGGGTGCTGGGCGACGTCCGCGACGAGCTCGAGCATGGCCTTCCAGTTGCGCGAGAGCGCCGTGGCCGCGATCTCACCGTAGTCGTAGTCGCCGTACGCGTCGATGCTGCCGCCGAGCCGGTCGGCCTCCTCCACGATCTGGGAACCCGTGCGACTGGTCGTGCCGCGGACGAGCATGAGCTGGACCAGGTTGGAGATGCCGGCCGTGGCCGGCGTCTCCACCAGGCCGCCCATCCGCACCATCAACGACATGGCGACCACGGGCGAGGTGGGATTCTCGCGGACGAGGACCACGAGGCCGTTCGGGAGCACCTCCCGCGCGACGGGAAGGATCGGCGCCTGGGCCCCCGCTGGTGAGAGCCCGGAGCCGAGGGCGATCACGGCCGCGAGCACGGCCATCACCACGCTGCGCCCGGCCCGCCCGCCCATCCGCCGGGACCTGGTCACTGCGCCTTCCGGGGCGCGAAGCCGATTCGCGCGTAGTTCGCAGTCGGGAGCCATCGGCGCGCTGCCTCCTGGATCTGCTCGCGCGTGACCCCGCGCAGGGTGTCGATGTAGCGCAGCTCCTCGTCGAGGGACCACGTGAGCTCGGCCAGGCCGTACGCGAAGGCGAGGCCCTCCGCCGTCTCGCGGTCGAACGCGTACTGCGACTCCGCCCGGGTGACGGCGAGCTGCCGCTCCTCCTCCGTGACGCCCTGCTCCTGGATGCGGGTGATCTCGGCGAGCACGGCCTGCTCGACCGTGGCCAGGTCCTTGGCCTCGAGCTCGGCCCACAGGGTCACGATGCCCGCTCCGGCGAGCGCCGAGTAGTTCATCTTGACGTTCTGGACGAGCCGGTCGCGGTCCCTCAGCGACTGCACCAGCCGCGAGCTCTCCGCGCCGGCGATGATGGTCGTCAGGAGGTCGACCGCGTTGCCGCTGGCGTCGTCGGCCTTCGGGGCGAGCCAGGCCATGCCGAGCATCCCCTGCTGCTCCGGACGCTCGACGTCGCGGGCGATCCGCCCGGAGAGAGGCTGCGCCGGGGGCGCTGCCCCCCGCTTGAAGCGCGAGTTGTCCTGCGCGCCGAACGCGCGCTGCACGACCCCCTTGACGTCGGCGGGCGTGACCGGTCCCACCACGACCATGGTCATGTTGTCCGGCGTGTAGTGCAGCCGGTAGTAGCCGCGCAGCCGGTCCCGGGTGGCCGCCTTCATGGTGGGGGGTGTGCCGAGGAGCGGCCGGCCGTAGGGGGTGCCCGCGAAGACCATGGCGTAGAGCTGGCGAACCAGGGCGGTGCGCGGGTTGTCCTGCTCGATCCGCGCCTCCTCGAAGATGACCTGGCGTTCCCGGTCGATCTCGGCCGGTTCGAACGTCGAGCGGAAGGCCATGTCGGCGAGGATCTGCACCGCCGACTCGAGCTGGTCGGCGGGCAGGGTCATGTAGAACGTGGTGTAGTCGAAGGACGTCACCGCGTTGGAGCGGCCCCCCACCCCCTCCACCGCGCGATCGATGTAGCCCGGGCCCCACCGGTCCGTCCCCTTGAAGAGCATGTGCTCCTGGAAGTGGGAGTAGCCCAGCTGGTCCGGCGCCTCGTCGCGCACGCCCACGGCGATCCACATGTACACGGCGACGACGTCGGCGGCCCAGTGCTCCTGGACGATGAGCTTGAGGCCGTTCGGGAGCGTCTCGCGCGAGGGCGGCGGCAGCTCCGCCGATACGGCGCGAGCCGGGGCCGCGCCGCGCGCGCCGGCCGGCGCCGCCGGGCCGCCCGCGCACGCGGCGGCGAGGAGGCCGAGAGCCAGGGCGGCGGCGAGGGCTGGCCACTGGACGGGCCTGGGCGCAAGGCGGCGCGCCAAGGGTGAGGCCGCGGGGGAGGGTGTCAATCGCATGTCTAAGGAATCTAGCACATCACCCGGCGGCCATTCAGCGCGCCCGGGCCAGGGCTACACCGCCACCCCGGCTCCGGTGACGGCTCCGGCCGCCTCGGAGGCAAGGAAGGCGATCACCGCCGCGACGGCGTCCGGCGGCACCCACTGGGAGCGATCGGCGTCCGGCATGGCCCTGCGGTTGGCCGGAGTGTCCATGGTGCTCGGCAGCACGGCGTTCGCGGTGATGCCGTGCGGCTTGACCTCCTGGGCCAGGGCCTGGGTCAGCGTGAGCACCGCCGACTTGGCCACGGTATAGGCGATGAACCCGCCGGCGGGAGGCACAACGGCCCGCGACGAGATGTTGACGATCCGCCCGTATCGCCCCGCCGTCATGGCGGGCAGGACCCCGCGGCAGCTGATCACGGCCGAGGTGAGGTTGAGGGCGACCATCTGGTTCCACCGCGCAAGCGGGGTCGAGGCGAGATCGCCGCCCTGGAAGCCGCCGACGCCGTTGACGAGGATGTCGATGCGGCGGTGGGCGCCGAGGACGCCGGCGACGAACTCGTTGAACGCGGTCTCGTCGGTGATGTCGGACTGGGCCACGAGGAGCCGGGCCAGGAGCGCCGAGCTGAGGCTCGCGCGCAGCCGCTCGAGCTCCTCGGGCACCGCGTAGGGGATGCAGACGGTGGCCCCGGCGCCCAGGAAGCGGTGGGTGATGGCCTGGCCCAGGGCCCCGGTGCCGCCGGTGACGATCGCAACCCGGCCGGTCATCGAGATCTCTCAGCGGGGCCCGGCGAGGCGCTGCATGGCGGCGGCGAGGTCGAAGTCGAGGGCGGTGATGCCCCCGGCGTCATGGGTGGCGAGGTCCACCGTCACCCGGTTCCATACGTTCGACCACTCCGGATGATGGCCCAGGGCCTCGGCGGTGAGCGCTGTTCCGGTCATGAAGGCAAAGGCCTCGACGAAGTCGCGGAAGGTCCACTCCCGGTGGAGCTTGCCGCCCTCGAGCGTCCAGCCGGGAAGCTCCCGGAGGCGCGCGGCGACCTCGCCGTCGTCCAGCCGTGCGGGGCGTGTCATCGGTCGAATCCTCCGGTCTGGGCCCC
>DATKEI010000280.1:0-5711 GCA_035544455.1 Binatia bacterium
CGCGGTCGAGATGCCTCCAGCGAAGTCCAGACGGTTCTGAGTTCAGGCAGCTAGCGTGCTGAGTCAGAAATGTGCCGACAAAGCGCCAGGCGGGGGTGGGGTCCTCCCCGCGGGACACGCCTGTAACGCGGGAGCGCTGCCGGCACTCAATGGGGCCCCGAGATGGGTGGTGGGTGGCTTCGGCCATCCGCAGTAGATACGGTCCCGCGGGGAGGACCCCACCCCACCCGGCGCCGCGAGTCCACGAACTTCTGACTCGGGACACTGGGGGGGCGTGGGAGACGCGCTCGTCCGGCTGACCTGTGGGGGGCGCGCCGCGGCACTAGTGAAGGGGAAGACCTGCCCACGGGCGAGCGGGGGATTCCATGCCATCGGGGTTCGCGAGGGAGCCATGCCGGTATCCGGACCCCGGGTCGCATGCTATCCTACGCCGCCGTGATCGATCCCCACGCGCTCTACTTCGAGGATCTCGCGGTCGGCCAGCAGTACACGTCTCCCGGGCGGACCGTCACGGAGGCAGACCTCGTCCTCTTCGCCGGACTGTCGGGGGACTACAACGTCCTGCACACCGACGCCGAGTACATGAAGTCGTCCCTCTTCGGCGAGCGCATCGCGCACGGACTGCTCGGGCTGTCCATCCAGTACGGTCTGCTCTTGCGGGCGATGCCCCCGCTGGCCGCGGGTCAGCTGGTTGCCGTCCGCTGGAAGTTCAGGGGCCCCATTCGGATCGGGGACACCATCGCGGCCCGGGCTCACGTCAGCGCCAAGGCCGACGGCGACGTGCCGGGCTGCGGCCTGGCCACCATTGCGCGCCAGATCGTGAACCAGCGCGGCGAGGTGGTCCAGGAGGGAGACATGGAGCACCAGGTAGCCCGACGTGGCTGACCGCCCGCCCGGGCCGGGAAGCGACCCCCTTCGCACCTACTTCGAGGACGTCGAGGTCGGCGTGCCGCTCGAGACGCCCGCGCTGACGCTGACCGAGGCCCATGTCGCCCTGTTCGCCGGTGTCGCCGAGCACGGGCGCGGCGCCCCCTCGCACGTCCCGGAGCTGCTCCCGCTCTGCATCTCGTCCGGCCTGACGTGGCGCATCCCCGCGCCGCCCCTGGCGGTGATGGCGTTCATGGGTTTCGAGTGGCGCTTCCTCCGGCCGGTCGGTGTCGGCGACACGATCCGGGCGCGCCTGCAGACCGTGGCCAAGCGCTCGATGCGCGAGGGCGGCGTGGTCATCGAGCGGCGCGAGCTCATGAACCAGCGCGGCGAGATCGTCCAGTCTGGCCGGGTCACGCTGCTCGTTGCCCGGCGTCCGGCCGGCCGAGGCGCGGCGGCATGACGGGGCCCCGCGTCCTGATCCTCACCGCCTCGTACGGTTCCGGGCACAACCGCGTTGCCGAGGCCCTGGCCCGCGAGCTCCGGCGGGCCGGGGCCTCGGTGCTGGTGGTGGATCACTTCCGTACCCTCGTCCACCCGCGGTTCGACGAGGCGACGCAGGCCCTCTATGCTCTCATGCTGCGCCGGGCGCCCCGGTTGTGGCGGCTCGCCTACTGGTGGGGCGACCAGCTGCGTGGCGACTCCCCGCTGCTGCTCGGGGCGAACCGACTGGGTGCCGCGCGGCTCGCGCGCCTGCTGGACGCGGCGGCACCGGACCACGTGATCTCCGTCCACCCGACGCCGGCGGCGTCGCTGTCGTTCCTCGGCCGCCGGGGCCGAGCGATTCCCTCCCACACGGCTGTCCTCACCGACTTCGTCGCCCACGGGCAGTGGCTCTCCTCCCACGTGGACCGCTACTGCGCACCGGCCCCGGAGATCGCGGATGGACTCTCGCGGCGAGGGGTGCCGGCGGCACGGATCGCGGTGACGGGGATCCCGGTCGACGCGGAGTTTGCCCATCCGCGCGACCGGGTTGCCGCCCGGCGCGAACTCGGGTTCAGCCCGGGCGATCCGTGCGTCCTGCTCATGGCGGGGGCCGGCGGAGGCCTGGGGCGCCTCGAGGAGGCGACGCGCGTGGTCGCGGCCCTGAGCCCTCCGTGGCAAGCGGTGGCGGTGGGAGGTCGAGACGAGCCACTGCGCCGGCGGCTGCAGGCGATCGCACGAGGGCGCGAGGAGCGGATCCGGGTGGTCGGGTACGTGGACAACGTCTGGCAGCTCATGGCGGCGGCCGACGTCATCGTCACCAAGGCCGGTGCGGTCACGCTGGCCGAAGCGCTGGCCGCGGAACTGCCGGTCGTCACCTTCGGGTCGCTGGCCGGGCACGAGGTCAGGAACGAGCGATTCGTGGCAGGCGCGGGCGCGGCCCTCCGGGCGCCGGACGGGATTGCTCTGGCCGACGCCCTCGCCTCGCTGGTCGCGGACTCACGGAAGCTGCGCGCGATGCGCGATCGCGTGCGCGCGCTCCGGCAGCCGCAGGCGGCGCGCGCGGTGGCGGCCCTGGTGCTCGGGGCGAGGTGCCTGACCCGCGAGGCGGTGTTGTGAGGGCAGCGCCCTGGCTCGGGGCCGGTCCGGCGGCCTGGGCGATCTACGTCCTGAGCGCGCGCCCTGGGCCGGGCCGGGCCACGTGGCGGGGGCGCCCCGACGGCCGCGGGATCGCCCTGACCTTCGACGACGGCCCCGATCCGGTGTGGACCCCGCGCATCCTCGACGTGCTCGCGCACCAGGGGATCCGGGCGGCCTTCTTTCTGGTCGGGCAGCGGGCGGCGGCCGCACCGGCCCTCGTGCGCCGCATCGCCGGGGAGGGGCACGACCTGGGCAATCACACCTTTGGCCACCGGAGCCTGTGGCGGCTCGGGCCGTCCGCAACCGGGCGTCAGGTCGCGGACGGCCATGCCGCCATCGGCGCGGCCTGCGGCGTCGCCCCTCGCTTCTTCCGGCCGCCGTGGGGCATCACGAATCCCGCGCTTGCCCCCGCGCTCGCGGCGCTGGCAACGCCGTGCGTCTTCTGGTCCGCCCAGACCGAGGGGTTGCGGCCGGCTGGCCCGGGGCTGCAGGTCGCCCGCGCGCTCCGGTCCGCGCGGCCGGGAGGCATCCTGGACCTGCACGACGCCGATGGCGTTCCCGGAGCGGGCGCCCGCCTGCGATCCGCTCTGCCGGGCCTGATCGCCCGCCTCCGGGACGCCGGCTACGCATTGGTCCCGCTCCGGGACCTGCTGTAAACTTGCCGGCCTCGCCGTCCCGCGGACGGCTACGCCGCCCCGGGCGCCCTCCGCCGCCCGATCGAGAGGAGTCAGATGATGGCGTCGAGCAAGTCCCCGAAGACCGTTGATCCCCGCCACAAGAGCCGGGTCCTCCTGGAGGGGCCGGACCGCGCCGCCGCGCGCGCGATGATGAAGGCCGTCGGGTTCACCGACGAGGACCTCGCCCGGCCCCAGATCGGCGTGGCCCACAGCTGGATCGAGACCATGCCGTGCAACTGGAATCACCGCAAGCTCGCCGAGAAGGTGAAGGAGGGCATCCGGGCCGCCGGCGGAACGCCCATCGAGGTCAACACCGTCGCCATCACCGACGGCATCACCATGGGCACCGAGGGCATGAAGGCCTCGCTGATCAGCCGGGAGATCGTGGCCGACTCGGTCGAGCTCGTGGCGCGCGGCCACATGTTCGACGGGCTCGTCACCATCTCGGGCTGCGACAAGACCATCCCCGCCATGAGCATGGTGCTCGGGCGGCTCGACATTCCCGGGCTGATGCTGTACTGCGGGTCGATCATGTTCGGCCGCTGCGTCGGGGACTGGGAGGCTTTCGGACGGGGCCGCAACCTCACCATCCAGGACGTGTTCGAGGCCCTCGGGGCGTACAACGCCGGGAAGATCTCCCTCGAGGAGTTCCGGGACGTCGAGGACCACGCGTGCCCCGGGGCGGGCGCCTGCGGCGGGCAGTTCACGGCCAACACCATGGCCACCGCCTACGAGATGCTCGGCATCTCCCCCATGGGGTTCAACGATGTGCCCGCCCTCGACCCGCGCAAGGAGGAGATCGCCTTCGAGTGCGGCGAGCTTGTCATGAAGCTCCTGCGCGCGGGCACGACGCCGCGGTCGATCGTCACGCGCAAGAGCTTCGAGAACGCCATCGCCGGGGTGATGGCCACGGGCGGCTCAACCAACGCCGTGCTGCACCTCCTGGCCACCGCCCGCGACTTCGGGGTGACGCTCGCGCTGGGCGACTTCGACCGCATCTCGCGCCGGACCCCGGTGCTGGCCGACCTCAAGCCCTGGGGCCGGTTCACCGCGCCCGAGATGTACCAGGCCGGGGGGATGCCGGTGGTGGGCAAGCGGCTCCTCGAGGCGCGGCTCCTGCATCCGGAGGAGAAGACCGTTACCGGCCGTACCATCGCCCAGGAGATCGGCGCCGCCGTCGAGCCGCCCGGTCAGGAGGTGATCAAGCCACTGGCCCAGGCGCTGAAGAAGGAAGGCGGGATCGCCATCCTGCGGGGGAACCTCGCCCCCGGCGGCTGTGTGATCAAGGTCTCGGGGCAGGCGCGCTACGCGCACCGGGGGCCGGCCCGGGTCTTCGAGCGCGAGGAGGACGCGTTTCTCGCGGTGAAGCAGGGGAAGGTCAAGGCCAACGACGTCATCGTGATCCGGAACGAAGGTCCGCGGGGCGGCCCGGGTATGCGGGAGATGCTCCACGTGACCGGGGCGTTGCAGGGGGCAGGGCTGGGCGACACGGTGGCCCTGATGACGGACGGGCGCTTCTCGGGCGCCACCCACGGTTTCATGATCGCGCACATCGTGCCCGAGGCGGCGGACGGCGGCCCCATCGCCGCCCTCAAGAACGGCGATGTGATCAGCATCGATGTCAAGAAGCGCCGGCTCGATGTCGAGCTGTCGGGGGCGGAGATCAAGCGGCGCCTCGCCGGCTGGCGGGCGCCCCGGCCGCGGTACACGCGCGGCGTCTTCCACAAGTACGCCGCCAGTGTGGCCACCGCCTCCGAGGGCGCGGTCACGAGCTGACCTCCGGCATGGGTTCCCGCGTACCGGGCTAGCGTGCTGAGTCAGAAATGTGCCGACAAAGCGCCGGGCGGGGTGGGAGCCCTCCCCGCGGGACACGCTGCGTCGCGGAGCGCTGCCGGCACTCAATGGGGCCACGAGATGGGTGGTGGGTGGCTTCGGCCATCCGCAGAAGATACGGTCCCGCGGGGAGGACCCCACCCCACCCGGCGCCGCGAGTCCACGAACTTCTGACTCGGGACACTAGTGGTCCGAGCCGGAGATGTGCCGGTAGCGGGCGCGGGCCCGGTAGTGGGCGGCGATCAGGTCGGCCACGCAGGCGGTGAGGCGTTCGGCGAAGGGCACGTGTAGGAACTCGTTCGGGCCGTGGGCGTTGGAGCCCGGGCCACCCGTCCCCGTGATGAAGAACTGCGCCCGCGGGAAGCGCTCGCCCAGCAGGGCCATGAAGGGGATGGACCCGCCGATCCCGGTGAACATGGCCGGCCGCCCGAAGTGCCGCCGGGAGGCATCCTGGATGGCGTCCAGGAGCCAGGGCTGGCTCGCCGGGGCATTCCACCCCGGGGAGGCGCCATCCGCGGCGAAGCGCACCCGGGCCCCGTACGGGGGATCCGATTCGAGCAGCGTCCGCAGGCGCCGGATGGCCTCCCCGGCGTCGAGCGTCGGCGGCAGGCGAAGCGACAGCTTGAGGCTCGTGAAGGGGCGGAGGACGTTGCCCCCGTCCTCGGGGCGGGGGAGCCCGCCGGCGCCGGTGATGGCGAGGGCCGGCGCCCA
>DATKEI010000281.1:0-9631 GCA_035544455.1 Binatia bacterium
CCTGGCCGCGGTGGAGATCGAGGTACGGTACCGCCGTTGCGGGGATCGTTGCCGTCATGGCCAGCCTCCGTCGATGTCGCTCGACGCGTTCATGCTTGGTGCGAGATCCCGGGCGGCCTGGACCATGGACGCGGCGGGATCGCGCGAAGTCGTCACCATCCTACTGTCCCGAGTCAGAAAAGCGCCGGCAAAGCGCCGGGCGGGGCGGGGGCCCTCCCCGCGGGACACGCCTGTAACGCGGGAGCGTCGCCGGCACTCAATGGGGCCACGAGATGGGTGGTGGGGTGGCTTCCGCGATCCGCAGCCCCGGCGGACGCGCCGCCACGGGCCCCGGGCTCCTCGTGTTCGGATCAAAAGGCCGCGGACGCGACCGCCGTCTTGACCAGCGGGCGGCAGCGACGCCAGTATCGGACCTGACGCCCAGCAACGGACCGGGACCGCGGAAAGGAACTCGTCCAATGAAGAACGGATTCAAGGTGATGGATAGCGATCTCCACACGATGGAGCCGGACGGCCTGTGGGAGAAGTATCTCGACGAGCCGTTCAAGGCGTTCGCGCCGCGCTTCGCCCGGCGAGCGGACCAGGCGCCCAACCAGCCGAGCATCCACGTGGGCGATCTCGCCATCGGCGAGTTCGGCACGCGCGCAGGAGCGCGCGCCGTCGGCCTCGACCTCCATCAGCGGGCGGTGGCGCGCCACGCCCACAACGACCTCGCCATGGCCCGCGGCTACGACGCCGAGACCCATGTGATGGCCATGGACATCGAGGGCATCGACGTCGGCGTCCTCTACGGGACGCGCGGCCGCCAGGTCCAGATGCACGACGACCTCGATCCCCGGGTGGCCGAGGCCCTGGCCCGGGCCCACAACAACTGGACCCACGACTACTGCGCCTACGCGCCCACCCGGCTCCGCTTCGCCGCTCAGCTCCCCTTCCACGACGCCGCGCTGGCGGCACGGGAGGCACGCCGGGCCGTGCGCGAGCTGGACGCCGTCGCCGTCATCGGCAACCCCAACCCCATCAACGGCCGCCACATTCACGATCCGGAGTTCGACGTCCTCTGGGACACCCTCGAGGAGCTCGGCGTGCCCGTCGGCTTTCACCCCACCGGCCAGTCGTCGCTCCGCGACGATATCGCCCGGCGCGTCCTCGATCATCCGAACGGCCGCCTCATCGGCTCCGCCGCGCGCAACCCCGTCGAGCTGATGCTCGCCTTCGCGAGCATGGCGGCCGGCGGGGTCCTGGAGCGTCACCCGGGGCTGCGCTGCGCCTTCCTCGAGGGCACGTGCGGGTGGCTTCCGTGGTGGCTCTGGCGCCTGGACGAGGCCTGGGAGAAGTTCGGCCCGGGATCCGAGGTGCAACTCTCCCGGACGCCCAGCGAGTACTTCCATCGCCAGTGCTTCGTGGCGACCGACGCGGACGAGACGGTGCTGAAGCAGGTCATCGAGGTGGTCGGCGACGACTCCATCGTCGTGTCGACCGACTACCCGCACTCGGACGGACTCTTCCCCGAGGCCATCGAGGAGTTCGTCAAGTTACCGGGGGTGAGCGAGGCGTCGAAGCGGAAGATCCTCTGGGACAACTGCGCCCGGCTCTACAACCTCGCCTGACATCGGCGGCGACCGACGTCTCAACGGATCCCGCCGGAGTACCGGAACCGCCGGCCCGAGCATCCCGCACCACGTCGGCGCCGAGAGTGGCGGGCTCGAGCAGGCCGCCTGAGCGCCGCGCCACCGTCGGGGGGTAGGGGTGGCCCGGGTGCGGGTGGGCGCGGGTGTAGGATGAGCGGCGCGCGCGGACGGGGAACCCCCGGCCGGCGCGCGAGATCTCTCACCACGCGGCGCGGGCCGCCAGTCAAGGAGGCATGGCATGCATCTCGGCATCTGCATGTTCGCCACGGACTACGCAATCCCGGTCGATGAGCTGGCCCGCGAGGCCGAGGCCCGCGGGTTCGAGTCTCTCTGGGTGCCCGAGCACACCCACATCCCGGTGAGCCGGCGCACCCCCTTCCCGGGCGGCGGCGAGCTGCCGAAGGAGTACTCGCACACCCACGACCCGTTCGTGTCGCTCATGGCGGCGGCCGCCGCCACCAAGCGGCTCAGGATCGGGACCGGCATCTGCCTCATCATCGAGCGCGACCCGATCGTCACCGCCAAGTGCGTGGCGAGCCTCGACATGCTCTCGGGCGGGCGCTTCCTCTTCGGCATCGGCGGGGGCTGGAACGCCGAGGAGATGGAGAACCACGGGACCGAGTACAAGACCCGGTTCCAGCTCATGCGCGAGCAGGTCCTCGCCATGAAGGAGATCTGGACGAAGGACGAGGCCCAGTTCCACGGCGAGTTCGTCCGCTTCGATCCGATCTGGGCCTGGCCGAAGCCCGTGCAGAAGCCGCACCCGCCCGTCCTCCTCGGCGGGGAGAGCGGGCACACGTTGCAGCGCGTGGTCGACTTCTGCGAGGGCTGGTTCCCACGCGGCCGCTCTGCGGATGCCATCCTGCCAGGTCTTGCCGACCTCCGGACGCGGGCCGACAAGGCGGGCCGCGACCCGAAGACCATCTCCACCTCGGTGTTCGGCGCGCCGGCCGATCGCGCGGTGCTCGACCGCTGGGCGGAGGCCGGCGTCGAGCGCGGCATCCTGCGCCTGCCCTCGGCGGACCGGAGCACGGTGCTGCCAATGCTGGACAGCTGGGTGAAGCTGCTGCCGAAGTAGCGGTCGGCAGGGCGAAGGTGCGCCCCGGGCCGGGCCGCCCGGGGCGCACCCTCGCCCCGACCCTCTCCGGATCGGTGAGGTGCGGCGAGGGCTACTGGCGCGGGCCGAAGTCGGGAACGGGCACGCCCTCGTAGGTCATGGTGGTCATCATCCCGTTGCCCTCGTGGTACAGCACGTGGCAGTGGAGCATCCACACCCCGGGGTTGTCCGCGTCGAGCTGGATGCGGGCCGACTGCTGGGCGTTCAGCAGCAGGGTGTCGCGCTTGGGACCGGAGACGCGGTTTCCTCCCAGCTCCATCACCTGGAACACGTGTCCGTGCAGATGCATCGAATGGTCCATGCCGCTCCGGTTGCGGAACTGGATATCGACACGCTCGCCCTGCTTGACCTGGAGCGGGACGGTGTCCGGCCACCTCTTGCCATTGAGCCTCCAGACGTAGTCGACCATGTTCCCGTCGAGATCCACCGTCAGGCTGCGGTCGACGGGGCGCCTCGGCAGCGGGTCGGCGGCCACGAGCCGCAGCTCCTGGCCGAATCCGAGCTCGTCGATCTTGACCGGACCCGCCTCGCTGAGCGTGGGTACCGTCGCTCTGGGGGTGGCGAGCAGGAGCCCCGTCCGGCGGTTGGTCCCCTCCCCCTGGGCAAAGATGGGATACACGCCTTCTCCGGCCGGAATGCGCAGCCGCACGTCGATGCGCTGCCCGATGGCGAGCTCGAACTCCGGGTGCTGCAGGGGCACGACCGGCTGCGCGTCCACCGCCACCGCCTGGCCGGACAGGCTCCCGAGCATCAGGAAGAAGTTGGTGCCGGCCGCGCCGTTGATGGCGCGCAGGCGCACCGTCGACCCCGGTTGGACCCGGACGACCTCCGGATCCGAGAGCGTGCGGCCATTGGTCAGGAAGGCGTCGTAGTCCACGTCGGCGACGTCGCGACGGGCTGGCGCGGGCGCCCCCTTGCCCCGGGCCGCCGCGGCCCGGCCTGCCACGCCGCGGGCCGCGGCGGCCGGAGGGGAGCCACCGACCATCCGCATGCGGCCCATGCTCGCGTCCGGCCGCAGCTCCTTGCGCATCTCCGCCCAGATGACCTTGGGATCGCGGAAGCTCCAGTCGGCCAGGAACATGACGACGTCGGGCTCGGTGGGCGGACCGGGCTCGCGCACGACGAGGGGGGCGGCGAGCAAGCGCTGGATCTGGAGCTGGGAGTGTGAGCGCATCCAGTACGTGCCCGCCTGGCTGAGCCTGAACCGGTACTCCCGGGTGGCGCCGGGCTCGATCGGGGCCTGGGTCACGAAGGGCACCCCGTCCTGGTCGTTCGGCACCCGAAGCCCATGCCAGCGCAGGCTCGTCGACTCGCTGATGTGATTCTCGACGACGACGTGGAACTCCTCCCCTCGCTCCCCCGTGTATCCCCAGGTGCCGTCGGGCTGCTCGATCCGGAAGGCCTTGCTCATCTTGCCGTTGACAGCGATCTCCTTCTCGACCACACGCAGAACGGTCGGTCCCCCGTCCCTGGGCGTCTGGGCGCGGGCCGGTCGGGCCACGCTGGGCACGAGCCCTGGCCCCGCGGCCAGGACCGCACCGGCTGGCAAGGTCCGCGAGAGAAAATCGCGCCGGCTCAGGCCACCGTCACCGGTGGGTCTCGTCATCATCGATCCTCCCATGCTCCAGCGCAGGCGCGGGGCCGCGCGCGGATGTCCGTACGACAGGGCACGCGATGGAGCCGCCGGGAGCGGCCATCGATCGCAAGCGACGCCAAGGGCGGCCGGCGAGATGCCGGCAGTGAGGTCACCGCGCTAAAGGCGGGCCGTCCGGGACCGCGGTGTACCGCCTCGAGTACGACTTCACGCGTCTTGCTCATCATCATCACTGCGGGGTTCACGGACCCCCGGCCAGATCGATCTCGAGACACTGTACCCGATGGGCCGGTCCACACCCCAGAGTGTTCGGCTCCCGCTCGGTCTCAACGGGCGGGGTACCCCCGTTGTCCCGGCCGGGACGATGCGCGTGACGCCCGGCCGCGACGACAGGGCCGGGCGGGGCCGGAGCGCGCCGTGGCGATGGCCCCTCGGGCCGGCACCGGCGGGGTGCGGTCAGGCGCGCGGGAACCTGCGCCTCGTGCCGCCGGGTCCGGACCACGATGGCCATGGTCGGGAACATGAAGCCCGCAAGGCCCCTGGAGATTGCCCGGAGCACCTCGTGGTGGAGGATTCATCCGAAGCGCGTCGTCGTGGCCGGAGGCCCGGGCCCGCGGCGAGGCTCACGCGTCGTCGCGCGGCGCCTCGCCGACGGCAACCGGAGATCCGGATGAGCCAGCGGACCCCGGTCCGCGGCCCCGCCAACGGCGTCCGCCGCGGCGCCGGCGCCGGCGTGCTGGCGAGGTCCCCCCTCCTTCTCCTTCGGGGGCCGTGACAGCGGGACCGGCCTCGAAATCGACCGACCGATCGGCTGGCATGGGCTGACGCTCGTTCCCGGGCTGCGGACCGTCGTCCACCCACGCCTCCGCCTCGGTGGCGACGGGCGGGCTGGCCTCGGAGGGCTCCTCCGGGCCCGAGTCGATCAATCGCACGATGCCCCGGGGCGTCACCTCGAGCCCCTTGAGGCGGCGCAGGCGCGTGATCAGGCGGGGCGAGCCGGAGGTGCGCCGGAACCCTCGTCCCTTCAGAGCGTTGCCGACCGCGTCGAGGGTCACGGCGCCGGTCGACGAGGCCAGGAGCGCCTCGACCACCTGCTTGATCTCGTCGGCCGGCGCGGTATGGGCCTCGACGTCGACGGGAGGCTCCGGGGGCGGGGGCGCGGGTGCCGGCGGCGGCTCGGGGCTGGGGCGCCGAGGCGGAGCAGGCGCGGTCGGTCGGGTGGAGGGAGCGGGCCCTCGCCGATAGCGGCCCCGCCGGGCGCGGTGATGTGGCGCCGCAGCCAGCGCGGGCTCCGGGGACGCCGCGATCTGGCCGACGCCGGCAAGCGCGCGGAACGACAACCGGTGAAAGCGCACGCCGAGCGTAGCCGCCACGTCGCCGACCGCGTCGAAGGCCTGATCGTCGGAGATGATCTCGACGCTGTCGCCGGGCCGCGCGGCGGCGAGCCATGCCCCCGCCGCGACGGCGATCCGCAGATCGCTCCAGTCGCGGATGCCGACCGACGGCGCGCTGTGCACCAGCAGGGCCCCGCGCTGGGCCAGGAGCCGCGCCGTCTCGTGGCTGACCACGCGCCAGTTGCCGATGGCGACGAGGTCGACGGCGCGCGCGGTCCAGTCCATCTCGAGATGATTCAGCACGGCGGACACGTGCTCGGGTCGGCTGCTGTTCTCCACGTCGAAGAAGACGCCGCGGCGGACCACGGGGAACGGCCGCGGCGGCTCGGCAGTGGTCACCCGCGCCGCGAACATGGCCTCGGGGACGGTCACCGCGATCGGCTCGCTGACCACGGCCACGGTCTCGACCGGGGCCGGAACGGGGGCGAGCGGGGCAGCGGGTTCGGGGTCGGGCGGGCGGGCGGCGGGCGAGGCGGCGACGGGATCAGGAGCGGGCGGCCGAGGGGCGCGCCGGGCCGCTGACCGCCGTTTGGGGAGGGGGCGGGCGGGGCGCGCTCGCGCCGTCGCCTTGGTCTTCTTGGTGCTCGTCTTGGATGTCCTCACGGTGGCTCGGCTGGTCAGGTGCGGGTGGGCGACCCGGATCAGGGTCGGGGGAACTCCCGGGGCCGCGGCGTCAGGTCCCCGGGTCGTCCGGCTCGAGTAACGTTCTCATGCGCTGCCCCGACGATATCGGTCCCTGGACGCCCAGTCAACCAAACCGCGCCGGTCCCGCCGGACCGCGCCGGTCCCGCCGGCGAGCGCTCGGCGGGGATTGTCCTGTCGGGGGTCTCGATGACCGGTGCCGCTGACCCCAAACTGGGCCGGCACACGAGCCTCCACTGCCGGTCGGGCGCGACCCGGCGTCCACGGGCGGTGCACGGGCCGTCGAGGTGTCGGGCACCCACCGGGCCGGACCTCATGTCGCGGGGGCCCAGACCCGGCTGGCAAGCGGCCACGGCCCCTCGGCAAGCGGGGCGGCAGAAGCCCGTCAGGCCGGATCGTACCGGGCGCGGACCAGGGCCCATCCCGTCTCGGCGAGGGGGCGCGCGCGCTGCCCACGCTCCCGGGCGTTGGGCGCATTGGCGGTGCCCGCGATGACGCGCCCCATGATCCCCTGGGCGATGGCGGCCAGGCGGAACATGGCGAAGGCGACATAGAAATCCCAGTCGAGGATCTCGTCGCGCCCGGTGCGCCGGCAGTAGGCGGCCAGGTACGCCTGCTCGGTCGGGATGCCGAGCCCGACGAGATCCTCGCCCAGGAATCCGTCGAACTCCGCCGGCGACAGGCGATACGGCAAGCAGTTGTATGCGAGGTCCGCGAGCGGGTGCCCCAGGGTGGAGAGCTCCCAATCCAGCACGGCCACCAGGCGCGGCTCGGTGGGATGCACGATCATGTTCCCCAGCCGGAAATCGCCGTGGACCAGCGTGGCGCGGTCGTCGACCGGGATGTGGGCGGGCAGCCAGTCCATCAGCCGCTCCATGGCGTCGATCCTCTCGGTCTCCGAGGCGCGGTACTGGGAAGACCACCGGTGGATCTGCCGCGTGTAGTAGTTGCCGGGCCGGCCGAAGTCGGCGAGGCCGAGGGCCTGTTCGTCGAGGCTGTGCAGGCGCGCCAGGACCTCGTTCATGTGGTCGTAGACGCGGGAGCGCTCGTCCGGGGTCAGGCCGGGCAGCGCGGGATCGCTCAGGATGCGCCCGGGCACGAACTGCATGATGAAGAACGCGGTGCCGATGACATCGGGATCCTCGCAGAGCGCGTCGGCGCGCGGCACCGGCACCCCGGTGCCGGCGAGGGCCGCGATCACTCGAAATTCCCGCTCCACGGCGTGAGCCGAGGGCAGGAGCTTGCCGGGCGGCTTGCGGCGCATCACGTAATGCTGGCCCCCCGCCGAGAGGAGATACGTCGGGTTGGACTGCCCCCCCAGAAACTGCCGAACCGTCAGCGATCCCGGGAAGCCGGCCACGTGATCCCGCATGTACCGTTCGAGGGCGGCGACGTCGAAGCGGTGCGCCTCGGCCACCTCACCCAGCCCGGTCAGGTGCGTCTGGCGAGGTGGCCCCGCCTCGCCCGCGTCCGCGCGCGGTATCTCCATCGACATGGGAGAGGAGATACCACATGACGTATCGCTCCCGCCACGGCCTCGCGCCCGGCCGCGGCACCCCGGCGCGCCCGGGTCGACGTTGACATCCCCCGGGGGCAGTCGAGGACGGCCCGTCAAGCTCCCCGATCATGCCCGAGGAGCCGGGCACCGTCAGGGCGATGCCGGGTCCCGGGCCCGGGCCATGGCGGGGGAAGGGGTCAGTAGCTTCGGCAGAGGGCCCGGAGGGCCGCCACGTCCGCCGCCGTCACCGCGAGCGGCTCGATGGCCTGCGCGCTCGCGACGGCGTGCATGAGCGCAGCCGGTTCATCCACGTGCCCGAGCCCGAGCGCGTGGCCGAGCTCGTGGGCAAGCACGAGCGTCAGGTCGCGCTCGTCGTGGAACTCGAACACCGTGATGTACCGCCCGTCGAACTCGCCCTTGTGGAACCGGCGCGGCGCTCCGTAGAGGGCGTTGAGTGTCCCGACATCGCGGTTGTGCGCATCGGCGAGGGCGTTGCCGCGCTCGGCCAGCGAGGTGAGGGTGGCCGCCCGCTCGGCGAGCGCCGCCCGGTCCGCGTCGATCTGCTGCCGCATCGCCTCGAGAAGGGCACGCTCGGCGTCCAGGCCCGTGAGCACCTCGCCGGGGGCGCCGCCGCGGGCGTTCCAGTGCTGCACCTGGCCGCTGTAGGCACGGGCCCGCTCCTCGTACGCGCGATGGGCATCGGCAAGGTCCCGGGCGCGCGCATCGTACACCCCGCGCCACTCGGCCAGGGACTGGCCGACCGCGACGTGGGACGCGCGGGTCTCCTGGGTCGCGCGGCGCAGACGCCCGCCGGCATCGGTCGTCTGCTGGCGCTCATCGTAGGCGAGGCTCACCGTCAGCACCGCGGTGGGGCTATGGGTGAAGAGCCGCCGACCCGCGGCGCGCTCCCAGAGCGCCGCGGCCTGGCGCAGGGACTCCAGCACCTCGTCACTCGCCAGGCCGAATCGTTCGTCGACCTGGCCAAGGCGATACGCGACGGGCGTGGCACACGGGACCTGCCGCTGCCACCAGACTGTGGCGCCCGCCACCAGGCAGGCGAGGAGCCCGAGCGCCAGCCACGTCCGCCGGACCATGTTCCCTTCGCCGTGCGAGCGCCGTGCCACGCGGGTGGCGCCGGTCGATCCCGGCGGCGGCCACCCTCGCCCGGGAACCACGCCGGCGCCGGCGCGGCACGGACCCTCCCGGCCCGCGGGCGGGCGCGCGGCCGGTTCGGAGCGCTGACGGATCCCGTCCGACCGCTGCCGGACCCCGTCACCTCGGCCGGCGCGCCGGGCGGAGGCCGAGACCTCCCCCCGATCGCACGCCACGATCCTGGGCGAGCCCTGGCGCGGCCTGAGCGGCCGAGCCGGCCCCGCGCATCGCCGGCCCGCGGGTCAGGGGCAGCGCGCGCTCCGGCTTCCGCGCGCCCCCGGACATCAGAGACCCGCGGCGTCGAGCACCAGGCCGGCGGTCTCGGCGAGAGCGGGGATGCGCTCCGCGATCGTCGCCATGCGCGGATCGGTCGACTCGCCGCGCACCCAGCGGCGGTGGAGCTGCTGCACGACCACGGCGGTCTTCCAGAGGGCGAACGCCTCCCACCAGCGAGCGGCGCCAAGGTCGGCGCCGGTGCGCGACGCGTAGCGGGCGGTGATCTCGGCGCGCGGCGGCAGCCCCATGGCGGCCAGGCCGGGATACGTCGACCGCGCGGACCACCCCGGGTCAGCGGGATCGGGCCAGTAGTTCAGGAGCGTGCCG